>NZ_LVEG02000017.1 GCF_001614315.2 Halofilum ochraceum | reverse complement strand
ATTCACGGTGTGCACGTCAGACGTAGGCGCGTTTTCGCCGAAGGCGAACGCGCGCATCGATGACAACGGAGACAGAATTACTCCAGGTTCTGCACCTGTTCCCGCATCTGCTCGATCAGCACCTTCAACTCAACACTCGCCTGCGAACGTTCGGCGTCGGCGGACTTGGAGCCCAGCGTATTGGCCTCGCGGTTGAGTTCCTGCATCAGGAAATCCAGTCGCCGGCCGACCGGTTCCTCGCTGTCGAGCGCATCGCGGATCGCGTCGATGTGGGTATCGAGACGATCCAGTTCTTCGCTGACATCGAGCTTCTGCAACTGATACGCGAGTTCCTGCTCCATACGGCCTTCGTCGACGTCGACTTCCAATGAGCGCAGGCGCTCCAGCAGCCGCTCGCGCAGGCGCTCGCTCACGCGGTTGGCGTGCCGGCGTTCCTCGGCGACCAGTTCGCTCACGCGTTCGCAGCGGTCGAGCAGCAGCGACTTGAGGCGACGCCCCTCCTCCGCGCGGGTGGCGGCGAGTTCGTCCAGGGCGCTGTCGAGCAGATCGAGCGCGGGTTCGCGCAGCGCTTCACGGTCGGGTTCGGGCGAACGCACGACGCCGGGGTAACGCAACAGGTCGAGCGAATAGAGCCGATCCGGATTGGTGATGTGGGCATCGATGGTGTGACAGGCACCGACCAGTGCGGAGACGAGCGCCTCGTCGACCTCGATCGAATCGGCGCGATCGGCCGGGGTGAAGCGCAGCATGCATTCGACCCGCCCGCGACCGACGGCGCCACCGACACGCTCCCGCACTTCCGGCTCCAGGGCCCGCAGGGTGTCGGGCAGACGCGGCTGCACGTCGAGATAGCGGTGATTCACCGCGCGCAGTTCCCAGGTGAACGTACCGGCCTCGGTCGAGGTCTCGCGCACGGCGTAAGCGGTCATGCTGGCGGGCATCGGCACATCTCCGGGAACAATGGAACGCATTATGCCCGCGCGGCGGGGAAGTCGACCACCGCAGCGCGTGTTGCATGAGAGCAACCGTGGTCGTTCGGAAAGGTATAGATTGAAAAGGCGGTTCTCGCCAAGCCGCCAAGCACGCCAAGGAACGCAAAGAAAAGAAAAATCCTGTAGGAGCGAGCTTGCTCGCGATTGTGCGCGTATAACGCGTCGGCCATCGCCAAGGTCCAGAAGAAACCGCGGAGTCGAGCCAATCGCCGTTGATTCAGCCGACCATGGTGCGGGAAAGATCGCGAGCAAGCTCGCTCCTACAATGACCTTTGCGTCCCTTGGCGCCCTTCGCCGCTTGGCGAGAACCGCCTTTAACCCACGCCGGCCACCCCCGCAGCCCACCCGCATCGCGTACAATGCCGGCCCCGTTTCGCTTTCCGGAGAAGTGCATGCGCCCCAGCGGCCGCAACCCCGATCAGATCCGTCCCGTCGGCATCACCCGCAATTTCACGAAACACGCGGAGGGTTCCGTGCTGGTCGAGTTCGGCGACACGCGCGTGATCTGCACCGCCAGTGTCGACGAGACGGTGCCCCGTTTCCTGCGCAACAAGGGCCGCGGCTGGGTGACCGCCGAGTACGGCATGCTGCCGCGTGCCACCGGCAGCCGTTCGAACCGCGAGGCGGCGAGTGGCAAGCAGGGCGGCCGCACGGTCGAGATCCAGCGCCTGATCGGCCGCTCGCTGCGCGCTGCCGTGGACATGGAGGCCCTGGGCGAGCGCACGGTCCAGATCGACTGCGACGTGATCCAGGCCGATGGCGGCACGCGCACGGCCTCGATCACCGGTGCCTTCGTCGCGCTCAGCGATGCGATGGAAACGCTGGTGAAGGCGAAAAAGATCCGCGCCAATCCACTGCACGGCATGATCGCTTCGGTCTCCGTCGGCATCGTCGATGGTGAGGCGGTGGTCGACCTCGATTACGCCGAGGACTCGACCGCGGAGACGGACATGAACGTGGTGATGAACGACCAGGGCGCCTTTATCGAGGTCCAGGGCACGGCCGAGGGCCATGCCTTCCGCCGCGAGGAACTGGACGCCATGCTGAACCTGGCCACCACCGGCATCGGCGAACTCATCAGTCAGCAGCGGCAGGCGCTGGCGTCATGAGCCGGGTCGTACTCGCCAGCGGCAACGCGGGCAAGCTGCGGGAATTCGCGGCCATGCTCGCGGATGCCGGTATCGAACTGGTGCCGCAATCGGATTTCGCCGTCACACCGCCGCCCGAGACGGCGGTGACCTTCATCGAGAACGCGCTCATCAAGGCCCGCCACGCCGCGCGCGAGACCGGGCTGGCGGCGATCGCGGACGACTCCGGGCTCGAGGTGGACGCGCTCGATGGCGCACCCGGCGTGCATTCGGCACGTTACGCCGGCGCCCATGGCGACGACCAGGAGAACAACGCGCGCCTGCTCGGTGAGCTCGACGGGGTCTCGCCCGAACGGCGCACGGCACGGTATCGGGCGGTACTGGTGTATCTCCGGGAAGCGGACGATCCCGCCCCGATCGTGGCCGAGGGCACCTGGGAAGGACGGATCGCCACCGCGCCGCGCGGTGACGGGGGCTTCGGCTATGACCCGCTGTTCGAAATGCCGGATGGGCGCACCGCCGCGCAGCTGCCCGCCGAGGAGAAGAACCTCCTGAGCCACCGCGGCAAGGCGTTGTCCGAACTGCGACGGCGGCTCGACGCGTACCGCGACCGCGCCGACCACGACTGAGCGGCAAGGGCCAGCCCCCGGCAGCCGCGCCAACGGTTGCGCCCCGACGCCTCAGCAGCCGTTCTGAACGGAATTTTCGCCCATTCCTGTACGCTGAATTAGTGATTATTTCGTTTTCTGGTCTCGTCTTCGAAGGATCTGCCCGGCATATTGCCGAATCGGGGTTTTTGCGCTTAAGTAGCGGTTTGGCATGGGTCGGTCGTCGTGTGTGCGGGGCCCAACCCGTGCCCTCCTCCGCACCCCGGGAACGCAATGAATCGCCTCGACCTCACGCGGCACGGCATCGGGTCGGCCGCCGCTGTACGCAACGCCACCCCCACGGAACTCTACGAGTCCGCGCTTACGCACGAGACGGGCACGGCCGTCGCGGACAGCGGCGCGCTGATCGCCTTTTCCGGCGAACGCACCGGCCGTAGCCCGCGCGACAAGCGCATCGTCGATCGCCCGGAGGTGCACGATGAGGTCTGGTGGGGGGAGGTCAACATCGGCCTCGAACCGGATTCGTTCGACCGCCTGCGGGCACAGGCCGTGGCCCACCTCGACAGCCTCGACCACTTGCACGTAGTTGACGGCTTTGCCGGCTGGGACCCGCGTTACCGGGTTCGGGTGCGCGTGATCTGCGAGCGCGCCTACCACGCCCTGTTCATGCGCAATCTGCTGATCCGGCCGACGGCCGAAGAGCTCGGTCACTTCGGCGAACCCGACTACGTGATCTACAACGCCGGCGCCATCCCGGCACCCGACGGCGTCCCCGGCGTGAATCCGCCCACGAGTGTGAGCCTGTGCCTCACGAGCGGCGAGATGGTGATCCTGGGCACGGAATACGCCGGCGAGATGAAGAAGGGCGTGTTCACGATCATGAACCACCGCATGCCGCGCGAGGGCGTGCTCCCCATGCACTGCTCGGCGACCGCCGGCCCGCAGGGCGACGTGTCCGTGTTCTTCGGCCTGTCGGGCACCGGCAAGACAACACTCTCCGCGGATCCGAAACGCGAACTTATCGGTGACGACGAGCACTGCTGGACCGATGAGGGCATCTTCAACATCGAGGGCGGCTGTTACGCCAAGGCGATCAACCTGTCCGCCGAGGCCGAGCCCGAGATATTCGGCGCCATCCGCCGCGGCGCGGTGCTGGAGAACGTGGTCCACGACACCGCGACCGGCGCGGTCGATTTCGATGACGCGTCGATCACGGCGAACACGCGCTGCGCCTATCCGATCGAACACATCCCGAACGCGCGCGTGCCCGGCACCGCCGGCAGCCCCGACAACGTGATCTTCCTGACCTGCGATGCCTTCAGCGTGCTTCCACCCGTGAGCCGGCTGACGCCCGAGCAGGCGATGTATCACTTCATCAGCGGGTACACGGCCAAGGTGGCGGGCACGGAGATGGGCGTCACCGAGCCGGAGGCGACCTTCTCCGCGTGCTTCGGCGCCCCGTTCCTCGTCTGGCACCCGGGTGTGTACGCCGATCTGCTCGCCGAGCGCATCCGCAGACACGGTGCAACGGTGTGGCTGGTGAATACCGGCTGGATCGGCGGGCCGTACGGCGTCGGCCAGCGCATGAAGCTGAGTCACACGCGCGCCATCATCGACGCCATCCATGACGGCTCCCTCGAGCACGCGGAGACCGTCACCGAGCCGGTGTTCGGCCTGGCCGTGCCGACGCGTTGCCCGGGCGTTCCCGATGAACTGCTCATGCCGGAGCAGACCTGGAACGATCCGGCCGCATATCGCGAGGCCGCCGCCGATCTCGCGGCGCGGTTCCAGGCGAACTTCGAGGCCTACCGCAGCGGTGTGGAACCCGAAGTCGTCGCGGCGGGACCGCGGGTGGCGTAGGCCGGTTTGCGACCGAAGGGAGCCAGCCGGCGGACGTGACTGCAGCTCTGTACGAACCCTGAAAACCTGTACAGGGGTCTTGCCGGCTGTTGCCTGACGGCAAAAGCCGGCCTACGTCTAGCGACGTCGACGGTCCCCCAGCGGATGGTAGACAGCGCGCGGGCACATTTTGCGGTGTTACGGGAGCATGCGCTTTGGGCGAGCTGCGCGCATTCGACCGGTGCGGTAGCGCCGGTCGAAGACGCGCCTACGTCGAACTCGTGACTCCGATACGCGTAGGCGCGTTTTCGCCGAAGGCGAACGCGCGCATCACGCCGCGGCGGTTTCCCGCCGGCCGGGTGGGTCAGCGCCCCAACACCCCCGCCATCGACTCGCCCAGGTCCGACGGACGTTCGCAGACGGTTACGCCGCAGCCGCGCAGGATCTCGGCCTTCTCCGCGGCGCTCTCGCCGACACCGGATACGATCGCGCCGGCGTGGCCCATGGTGCGGCCCTTGGGCGCGGTCAGGCCGGCGATGAAGGCGAGCACCGGCTTGCTCATGTGATCGCGCACGAACTCGCCCGCTTCGGCCTCCTGGGGCCCGCCGATCTCGCCGATCATCATGACCGCATCGGTTTCCGGATCGTTCTCGAAGCGTTCAAGAATCCGCTGGAACGAGCAGCCGTTGATCGGGTCGCCACCGATGCCCACGGAGGTCGAGATACCGATGCCACGCTCCTTGAGCTGGCTCGCGGCCTCGTAGCCGAGCGTGCCTGAGCGCGCGACGACGCCGACCCGGCCGGGCAGATAGATGTGGCCGGGCATGATGCCGAGCATCGATTTGCCGGGGCTGATGGTACCGGCGCAGTTGGGGCCGGTGAGGATCATGCGCCGCTCCTCGGGGAACTGCTTGAGGTAGCGCTTGACGCGCATCATGTCCTGCGCCGGGATGCCGTCGGTGATGGCCACGCAGTAGTGGATGCCGGCATCGGCGGCCTCGCAGATGGAGTCCGCGGCGTACCCGGGCGGCACGAACACGATGCTCGCGGTCGCGCCGGTCTCGCGGACGGCATCTTTCATGGTGTCGAACACCGGCCGGTCGAGATGGGTCTGCCCACCCTTGCCGGGGGTGACGCCGCCCACCACGTTGGTGCCGTACTCCATCATTTCCTGCGCGTGAAAGCTGCCGATGCGGCCAGTGTAGCCCTGCACCAGGACTTTCGTGGTTTCGTCGATCAGGATCGCCATGGTCTTCTCGAATTCCCTCGTCAGTCGGTTCAGGCGGCTTCGTTGCGGGCGGCCACGACGCGCTCGGCCGCCTCGGCCAGCGTGTCGGCGGTGACGATCGGGTAGCCGCTGTCCTTCAGGATCTGCTTGCCCTGTTCGACGTTGGTACCGGAGAGGCGCACCACCAGCGGCACATTGAGTTCGATCTCGCCCAGTGCCTGGACGATGCCCTCGGCCACCCAGTCGCAGCGGTTGATGCCGGCATAGATGTTCACCAGCATCGCCTTGACGTTGTCGTCCGAAAGGACGAGGCGGAAGGCGTTGGCCACGCGCTCGGGCGAAGCGCCGCCGCCGATGTCGAGGAAGTTGGCGGGCTCGCCGCCGCAGTGCTTGATCATGTCCATGGTCGCCATGGCGAGCCCGGCGCCGTTGATCATGCAGCCGATATCGCCCTGCAGGCCGACGTAGGACAGCCCCTGGTCAGCCGCCTCGGTCTCGCGCGAATCTTCCTGACCGCGGTCCCGCAGCTCGGAGATCGCCGGCTGGCGAAACAGCGCGTTGTCGTCGAAACCGATCTTGGCATCGAGTGCCCGCAGCCGGCCGGTGTGGGTGATGACCAGCGGATTGATCTCGACCAGTGTCGCGTCGTGATCGCGCATGATGCGGTAGGCGCCGCGGAAGGTCTTCACGGCGTCGGCGAGCTGCGCGGCCGGAATCCCGAGCTTGAAGGCGAGTTCGCGCGCCTGGAAGTCGAGCAGGCCGATGGCCGGGTCGACCAGCTCGCGCAGGATGGCATCGGGGTTGTCGCGCGCGACGTCCTCGATCTCCATGCCGCCCTCGGTGGAGGCGACGACGACGATCTGCTCGGAGGCGCGATCGAGCACCATCGCTACGTAGAGTTCCCGCTCGATCTGGGTCGCGGACTCGACGTAGACCGCGGTGCAGATCTTGCCCTCGGGCCCGGTCTGGTTCGTGATCAGACGCTTGCCGAGCAGCTCGTTGGCCGCGTCGCGGACCTCCTGGTCACTCGTGCAGATCTTCACGCCACCGGCCTTGCCGCGGGCGCCGGAATGGATCTGCGCCTTCACGACCCAGCGCTCACCACTGATCTCGTGTTGCAGGTAGGCGGCTTCCTCGGCCGAGTGCGCCACGCCTCCGTTGGGAATGGGAACACCGGCCTTCTTCAGCAGCTGCTTCGCCTGGTACTCGTGGATATCCACAGTTTCAGCCTCGTGTCTTCAGATGGGGATTTCGGGGTTACTTGTTCGCGATCGCGTCGGCGGTGCGCACGACGTTCTCGGCCATGCGCGCGGACGCGGCGTCGATCATCTTGCCGTCGAGCTGGGCGGCGCCGCGGCCCTCGCGCTGCGCCTCGGCGAGGGCATCGAGGATGGCGCGGGCGCGGTTGACCTCGCTGTCCGGCGGCGAGAAGACGTCGTTCGCGAGCTCGATCTGCGAGGGATGGATGGCCCATTTGCCCTCGATGCCGAGCGCGGCGCCGCGCTTCGCCGAGGCGACGAAACCGTCGGTGTCGTTGAAGTCGCCGAACGGTCCGTCGATCGGGCGCAGCCCGTAGGCGCGGCAGGCGACGGTCATGCGCGAGAGCGCCATGTGCCACTGATCGCCGGGGTAGTCCGGGGTCAGGCCGCCGATGGAGACCGTGCGGGCACGGCAGCTGGCGGCGTAATCGGCCACGCCGAAGTGCATCGCCTCCAGCCGCGGGCTCGCCTGGGCGATCGCTTCGACGTTGGCCATGCCGAGCGCGGTCTCGATCAGGACCTCGAGGCCGATGCGATGCTCAATGCCCATGGCCTGCTCGATCTGGGTCACCAGCGCATCGATCAGATAGACGTCGGAAGGCGTCCCGACCTTCGGGATCAGGATCGTGTCGAGCCGGTGACCGGCCTGTTCCACCACCTCGACCACATCGCGATACATGTAGTGCGTATCGATGCCGTT
This sequence comes from Halofilum ochraceum, assembly GCF_001614315.2. NCBI lineage: Bacteria > Pseudomonadati > Pseudomonadota > Gammaproteobacteria > Chromatiales > Ectothiorhodospiraceae > Halofilum > Halofilum ochraceum. The sequence goes on along the minus strand of NZ_LVEG02000017.1, from coordinate 152,654 downwards.
GATCCGGATCGAGGTCGTCTTGCCGTTGCCGGCCCAGTCGAGATCGTTCAGGGCCTGGATGATGTTCGCGCGGGCCGGCACCTTGTCGTCCGGTGCGACCGCGTCCTCGAGATCGAGGAAGACATAGTCGGCGGCGCCGTTCAGCGCCTTCTCGAACAGCTTGACGTTGGAACCCGGAACGGCGAGTTCACTGCGCTGCAGGCGCGGACGCGCCGGCGCGTACTGGGTATGACTCATGGCTGGAAGGGTCCCTCCCGGTTATGGACCTGCGTAATTACGGGCGGCCGATCAAAACGACTACGTCACGCCGCCGCCATGGCGGGCGACGGAATCGATTGCGCACCAGATAAAAAACCGGCTGAACCGGCCCGAACGAGAAAGATTATCAACCTAGCACGGGGTCATGGGCGCGTAAACGCCGTAACCTCCCGGTGACGCGCCCGGAGAAGATTCGGGCGCGAGAACGACACCGGCGACGAGTCCGTGGCCGGCCGGGCAAACACCGCCGGGTGTAGGTCGGACTTCCAGTCCGACACGCCGAAGGCTTCGAGGTGTCGGACTGGAAGTCCGACCTACGCCCGTATCACGCCGGACGCATCCGGCCGAACGCTCCGCGCCTCTGCACGAACCGCTTTGCCCGGCAAACCGCGCTGAACCTTACTTCAGGCGGGCGAGGTCCTCTTCGACGGCGGCCAGCGAAGTCTCGAACTCACCACGTTCGCGCTCGTTCAGGTCCAGTTCGACGATTTTATCCAGGCCGTTGCGATTCAGGATCGACGGCACGCCCATGGCGCAGTTCGAATGCCCGTACTCGCCGTCGAGGATCGCCACGCACGGCAGGACCCGGCCGCGGTCGTTGACCACCGACTCGACCATCTCGACCGTCGAGGCACCTGGCGCGAGGTAGGCACTGGAGTTCTCGCGCAGCCCCAGGACCTCGGCGCCGCCCTTGCGCGTGCGCTCGATGATCTCGTCGATCTTGGCCTGATCGAGGAAATTCTCGACCGGGATGCCGTTGACCGTGGTGTAGCGCATCATCGGCACCATCTGGTCGCCGTGGCCGCCCAGGACCATCGCATCGATGTCGGCCATGGAACGCCCGGTCGCCTCGGCCAGGAACCAGGCCATGCGCGAGGAGTCGAGCACGCCCGCCTGACCGAACACGCGGTTGCGCGGCCAGCCGGTGCGCTGCCAGGCGCGATAGGTCATGACATCGACGGGGTTCGCGACCACGATCATCATCGCGTTGGGGGCGTGCTCGGCGGCCGCATCGGCGATCTGGTCCATGATCGCGATATTCTTGTCGAGCAGATCCGAGCGGCTCATGCCCGGCTTGCGCGGCAGGCCGGCGGTCACGATGATCAGATCGCTGTCCTTGAGATCGGCGTAGTCGGACGAACCCCACACGCGCGTATCGGAACCGAACACCGGCGCCGACTCGGCGATATCGAGTGCCGCACCCTTCGCCGGGCCCTCGGCGATATCAATGACCGCCACCTCGCGGCACAGGTTCTGCTGCATCAGGTACAGCGCCGCCGACTCACCGACGCGCCCTGCACCGCCTACGACCGCAATCTTGTCCATGCTTTCATTCTCCGGTTGGCGGGCGCTGGCGGCACGATCCGGTCGTGCCACGCCCCGCATCTGAAAAAGGCCGGGGCTATTGTACGCCTTCGCCCGGATGGTCCAAGGCGCGCAGGCGGCAGGAAAACCGCAGGTTGGGTTGAGCGGCAGCGATACCCAACGGGTTGAGGCGCAATCCATCGACACGATTCAACGCGGTGCCGGCGGGGCGGTCGTCCCGTTGGGTTTCCTTCGTCAACCCAACCTACGCGACATACCGGCCGATTCGACACCCGCCTGCCGCATAAGGTGAGCCCGGGTCTGCCGGGCTGCTAGCATGTGTGGCTCCGCGATCGCGCGCCCCGAAATCGGAGACCGACATGACGCAACTGCCGAGCGACCCCTTCCGTGCGTTCCGCCTCCGCGAGGACGGCAACGGCGGCGAACTGACCCGACTGTCGCTGGACGATCTCAACGCGGGGGACGTGACCATCCGCGCCGAGTATTCCTCCGTGAACTACAAGGACGCGCTGGCCGGCACCGGCCGCGGGAAGATCGCGCGGCGGCTGCCGCTGGTCGGCGGCATCGACGTGGCCGGCACCGTCGTGGAGAGCGCCGGCGGGTTCAGCGCGGGCGACCCGGTGCTGGTGACCGGCTGCGGCCTTTCCGAAGACCATGACGGCGGTTACGCGGAGTACGTGCGCGTACCGGCCGATTTCGTCATCCCGCTGCCCGACGACTTCGACGCCTTCACGGCGATGACGCTCGGCACCGCCGGCTTCACCGCGGCACTGGCGCTGCAGCGGCTGGAGGAGAACGGCCTCACGCCGGACGCCGGACCGATCGTCGTCACCGGGGCAACCGGCGGTGTCGGCAGCATCGCGATCGACCTCCTGTCCGCGCAGGGCTACGAGGTCGTCGCGGTGAGCGGCAAACCGGACGCCGAGGCGTGGCTGAAGGAACTGGGCGCGACCCGCGTGATCGATCGCGATGCGCTGACGACGAAGGGCCGGCCGATGGAAAAGGCCGTCTGGGGCGGCGCGATCGACAACGTCGGCGGCGCCATGCTCGGTGAGCTCCTGCGTACGACGGCCCCCTGGGGCAGCATCGCCAGCATCGGTCTCGCGGGCGGGCATGAACTGGACACGACCGTGATGCCGTTCATCCTGCGCGGCGTCAGCCTGCTCGGCATCAGTTCAGCCAACTGCCCGCGCGACCGCCGTGAGCGCGCCTGGGCCCGGCTGGGTTCGGACTGGAAGCCGCGGCATCTGGACGCGATCCGGGCCGGCACCGTCGACCTGGATGGCCTCGGGGACGTATTCGAGCGCATGCTGGCGGGCGAGACCCGCGGGCGTACGGTGGTGCGGATCGCGGACTGAGCCGGCGCGGCGATTTCGATCATCGCGAGCAAGCTCGCTCCTACAGGTGGACCTGCAACCCGATGTCAGGACTCATGTAGGAGCCAGCTTGCTCGCGATGGACAACCCCGGCGACCGGACGCGTGCCGGAAACTCCGTGAGGGCGACGCCAACTCCCTCCGTATCAGATCGGGCCCGCGACCGGGATCGGCATCTGCAGGCCGAGCGCCACCAGGGCGGCAACGATCAGCGCCTGCAGAATGACCGCGACGACGGCGATGCCCACGGCCGCCACGAACGACGCCCCCAGTACCAGGGCGTATACGGCACAGGCCCCCACAAGCGCCAGTACCAGACCGATGAGCGCATCGCCGGTCACGGTAAGCGCGAGCTGCGCCACGACCGTCGCCAGCACCACGGCCGCCAGTGCAGGCAGGAATCCGGAGCGCCGCGCGCGAGCCCATTTGGCCGCGATCATCACCGGCACGACGGTGATCGCGATCAGCAGGACCACAAAACCGATAACGTACAGCGTTTCCATGGGGAGGCTCCGTGGCGGGCCGGACCGGGAGGCGCCTGCGCGGCCGCCTGGTCAGGCGGTTCTGGGTGTCGAACGGGGCGCCGATTCTGCGGTCGGTTCCGTGACCACACAACAGTTGCGGCCTGCACGCTTGGCCGCATAGAGGGCCTTTTCTGCCCGCAGCATCCACTCCTCGCCATCGACGAGCACCGGGTCGAACGGCGCCACGCCGATGCTTACGGTGAGACCGGCGAAGTCGCTGTCCGCACGACCGACCCTGGCGCGCAGACGCTCCGCGGCGGCCAGCGCCCTCTCCCGGTCGATCTCCGGCAGGAGCACGCCGAATTCCTCGCCGCCGTAGCGCGCGATCCAGTCTTCGCGCCGGCACTCGCCGCGCAGCACCCGCGCGACGTGACGGATCGCGTCATCGCCCGCGTCGGGCCCCCAAGTGTCGTTGTAATCCTTGAACCGGTCGATATCGAGCAGCAGCAGCGCCGCTTCACCACCGTGGCGCTGCAGTTGCGCGAACTCGGCCGTGACCCACTCATCCCAGAGCAGCCGGTTGTACAGCCCGGACAGGCTGTCCGTGCGGCTGAGACGCTCGAACTCCCGCCGTTGCCGGGCGAGGTTTCGTGCCAGACCGTGCATGACCAGCCCGAACATCAACGGGAAGCCAATCAACACCGGCAGGGTGGCGCTCAGCACGAACATGGAAACCTCGGGGTTGATCGGGGCCCCCACCAGCAGCGCCGTCACGCCGCCGCCTACGAGCATTGCCACCAGTCCGGACAGCAACAACCGCCAGCCACCGAAGCCGGTGTTGCCCGTCGAAAGCATCGATGCCAGTACCACGCTCGGCAAGAGGCTGAACTGCATCAGGGCGATCCACACACCGCCCATCAGCGAGTCGACCATGAGGTTGCGATTTTCCGCGCGACGGGGGGGCTGGCTGCGCAGCGTATGGAGAATTGCGAGGTGTGGCCAGACGATGACGTAGAGGCCCAGCAGCCCCCAGGCGACGGGAGCGGCTCCGCGTTCATGGAAAACGGCGGCGACACAGATCCCACCCAGCACCAGACCGACGATGCGGAGCAGGTAAATGTGTCGGACCTTGCCGGCGCTCGCACGGCGCGGACGCCATGTCATGAGCCGAGCACCCGTTGCAGACGCGTTGGAGTATCCATCTCCGCCACTCCCATGGCTGTTGCGAAACGGACATCGCCGCAAGCGCGGCCAGATCGATCACCCCGTGCCGGCGCCGAGTGCGAAAGACTGCGCGCAATCAGGATCATAATGTAGTCGACACGAGCCACCACGCAAATCGGTGCCTGCTACCATGGGTTACCCGTAACCAGTGTTGCCCCCCATGGAATTCCATTCGAACCCGCCGCTGACCCTCTACCTCCACCTGCCGTGGTGCGTAAAGAAGTGTCCGTACTGCGATTTCAACTCGCATACCGCACCAGGTCAGATTCCGGTCGATGCCTACGTCGACGCCCTCGCCGCGGACCTCGAGCAGGAACTGCCGGAGATCTGGGGGCGCCCGCTGGAGGCGATCTTCATCGGCGGCGGCACGCCGAGCCTGTTCCCGCCGGAGGCGATCGACCGGCTGCTGGCGCGCGTGCGCATGTACCTGAACCCGGCACCCGACATCGAGATTACGCTCGAGGCCAACCCGGGCACGATGGAGACCGACCGTTTCCGGGGATTCCGCGAGGCGGGCGTCAATCGGCTGTCGCTGGGCATCCAGAGCTTCGATGACGCCGCGCTCGCCGCACTCGGGCGCATCCACGACGGCGCCGCCGCGCACGCGGCCGCGGAGACCGCGCTGGCGGCCGGCTTCGAGCGGATCAATCTGGATCTGATGTACGCGCTGCCGGGGCAGACGCTCGCCGGCGCCATGCAGGACCTGGATACCGCACTGGGGCTCGGGGTCGGTCACGTGTCCTGGTACCAGTTGACGCTGGAGCCGAACACCGTGTTCTGGAGCCGGCCGCCACAGTTGCCGGACGAGGACGCTGTCGCCGACATCGAGGACGCGGGCCATGCGCGTTTCGCGGCGGCCGGCTTCTCGCGCTACGAGATCTCCGCCTGGGCGCGCGGCCACGACCGGCGCTGCGAACACAACCTGAATTACTGGCAGTTCGGCGACTACCTCGGGATCGGCGCCGGCGCGCATGGCAAGCGGACCGTACCGGCTCGGGGCACGATCGAGCGCACCCACAAGGTCCGCGCGCCGCAGGCATACCTGGAGCGCGCCCACGGCCCGAACCGGGTGGCGCAGACGCGCCGTCTGACGGCCGCCGACGCGGCGCTGGAATTCATGCTCAACGCATTGCGCCTGCCGGACGGTTTCGCAGCCGCCGATTTCGATGCGCGCACCGGCGTGCCGCTGCGCTGGCTGGGACGCCCGCTCGCGCGCGCGGAGGAGGACGGACTGATCGAACGCGCGGCCGGGCGGATTCGACCGACCGCGCGCGGCCTGAGCTTCCACAATGACCTGGTGGCCCGGATCGCGGCCGAGACCGAGGGCTGGGGGGCCGGCCGTGAGGCGGCGCTGGATCTGCCGATTGTGACGGAGTGATGGTTTTGGGGGTTGGAGACGTGGGTTTTTGGTTCTCGCAGAGGCGCGGAGTTCGCCAAGGGACGCGAAGAACTCCCGACCTGTAGGAGCGAGCTTGCTCGCGAATGGTTTGGCCCAAGGGGTGCCTTCATCACCGCCCGATCGATCCCGGATGGGTCGGCTCGGACCAGCTTCGATTGCTCTCCGTCGTGCGGGCACCATCGCGAGCAAGCTCGCTCCTACAGTTTTCTTCGCGTCCCTTGGCGCCCTTTGCGCCTTGGCGAGAACCCGAAATCCAGACCCAAACAGGCACCACGAACCGGCTCTTGTAAAAAGGTGACGAAAAGCGGGCTCCCGAAATGCTGGACGAAATCGAGATCGAATGCCCTTACTGCGGGGCGACATTCACTGCGCTGGTCGAACCCGACGACGCCGATTCGGACTATATTCAGGACTGTGAGGTGTGCTGCAACCCGATCCACTTCCACGTCCGGGACGATGGCGGTGGCGGTCTCGCGGTCGAGGTCGCGCGCGATGACGATTCCTGAGTACCAACCGATACCCGGCGAGCTCTACGACACCTACGAACTGGCGATCCTGCGCCACCAGTGGCTGCGGCTCGGCTGGCACGCGCCGCGCGGAGAGTGCCGCGTGGAAGCGGTCCTGCCGATCGACCTGCGGACCCGTCAGCGGGCCGAATACCTCGTCGTCGAGGACCTGCGCGGACGACGCCGGTTCCTGCGGCTCGACCGGGTCGTCGGTGCAAACGCGTTTTTCATGCACAGGCCGGGAATCGGCCTGCATTGAGAGCAGGGCCCGGATCGAAGCCGATCTCGCACCCGTTGCGATCCGGCAGCGCCTTCATAAGATACTGACCTCGTTGGAAATACCTTGCGCCCACGGCATAGGGATGGCCCCTCCGAATCGCCCCTGAGCCCTGTCGGGATGCTGGACCGGCCGATTCCATCCACAAAGTTATCCACAGGTCAGGGGTGTTGCCCGCGAGGCGCTGAGGCCTTACAATCCGCTCCCTTTCGCCGAGCCACCTACCTGAGCGAGGACGGGCGCGATGAAGCAGGATATCCACCCCAATTACGAAGCAGTCAAGGTCACGTGCAGCTGTGGCAACAGCTTCGAGACGCGCTCGACGCTCGGTCACGACCTGCAGGTCGAGGTCTGCTCGAGCTGTCACCCGTTCTTTACGGGCAAGCAGAAGCTGATGGACACGGCCGGTCAGGTGGACAAGTTCCGCCGCCGCTACCAGCGCTGAGTCAACAGCCGCGGCCACTGGCCGCAGTTGCCAGGGCTGCAGTGCACGACATCGGGGCGCTCCTTGCGGGCGCCCTTTTGTTTGTCTGGTCCACCACCGCAGTCGCCACCCAGTGCCCGGCCGAGCGCATCGACGCGCGCGCCGAGGTCGTTCGCGTCCATGACGGCGATTCCATCCGCCTGAGCGATGGCCGCAACGTGCGCCTCGTGGGGATCAATACCCCCGAAATGGGGCGCGACGGCGCCCCCGACGAACCGCTCGCCCGCAGGGCCCGCGAGGCGCTGATCGATCTGCTTGCCGGCAACCGTACCGTCGGGCTCGAGATGGCCCCAGAGGGCACCGACCGCTACGATCGGCTGCTCGCTCACGTATATACCGCCGATGGCCAGAATGTCGCCGCCGCGCTCCTGCGCCGCGGCCTTGGCTGGCATATCGCCGTGCCGCCCAACCTCGGACACCTCGACTGCTATCGCCGCGTGGAACGCGCGGCCCGGGAAGCGGACCGAGGCGTCCACGGCGAGGCGGCGCTGGCGCCCGTCGCCGCCGCTGACCTGGGCGCGAATGCCGGCGGGTTCGCTCTGGTTACCGGTACTATCCAGCGGGTGGGCACCAGCCGGCGCGCCTACTGGCTCGACCTCGGCGAACTCACCCTGCGGCTGGCGCGCGCCGATCTGCCATACTTTGAAAACGCCGATCCGCGCCGCTGGCACGGGCGCAGCCTGCGGGCGCGCGGCTGGATCTACCAGGTCGATGGTCAGGCCCGGATGAACCTGCGCCATCCGGCCGCGGTCGAATGGATGGATAACGGAAAATGACCATGCATATCCCGAATCGATACCACTGGATTCCGGCCCTGGCGGCCATCCTGCTGCTCGCCGGATGCGCCACCAACCCGGTGACCGGCGAGCGCGATTTCGTGCTCATGTCCGAGCAGCAGGAACTCGCGCTCGGCGCCCAGTATCACGAACAGCTGATGGAGCAGCGCTACGACGCCTACGACGATCCCGAGCTGCAGGAATACACGTCGCGCCTCGGGCAGCGACTCGCGCGCAAGAGCCATCGCCCCGACATCGACTACACCTTCACGGTGGTGGACAGCCCCGAGGTCAACGCCTTCGCGCTGCCCGGCGGCTACATCTACATGACGCGTGGCATCATGGCGTACTTCAATTCCGAGGCGGAGTTCGCGGGGGTGCTCGGACACGAACTCGGCCACGTGACCGCACGCCACTCGGTGCGCCAGCAGAGCGCCGCGACCGCCAGCAGCTTCCTCGGCAACATCCTGCTGGCGACGACGGACGCCGGCGCCGGGGCCGCCAATCTGTTCCAGACGGTCCAGCTCGCCGCGATCCGCGGCTATGGCCGCGAGCAGGAACTGCAGGCCGATCGGCTGGGCGCCGAATACCTGGCCCGTACCGGTTACGACCCGGAAGAGATGCTGGGCGTGGTCGGGATCCTCGCGGACCAGGAGGCTTACGAACGCCAACGGGCCAAGGCCGAGGGACGGGAGCCGGGTGGATACCATGGCCTGTTCTCCACGCACCCGGAAAACGACAAACGCCTCCAGGAAGTCATCCGCGCAGCGAAGAAGTACGCCCCCGAGGATCCACAGCCCGCCGGTCGCGAGGCGTATCTCGAGCGCATCGATGGCATGACGTTTGGCCCGAGCGCCAGCCAGGGCGCGGTCGTCGACGGCGAGTTCCTCCACCTGGAGCTCGACGCGGCGCTCAAGGCGCCCGCACAGTGGACGATCGACAACCAGCCCCAGCGCGTACTGTTCGTGGCCCCCGACGACGCGGCCGCCCTGCAGGTCACGCTCGGCAAGGCCGACACCGGCGCGCAGCCGCGCCGTCTGCTCGAGGAACGCATCGGCCAGGCGGAGCTGGAACGCGGCCGCCGTTTCGAGGCGAACGGCCTGTCGGGCTATACGGGCATCATTCGCGGCCGTACCGAACAGGGGCCGAGGATTCTGCGCCATGTCGTCCTGATCAAGGACGGCCGTCCCTGGTACTTTGTCGCCACCTCCCGCGACACCGCGGAGTTCGATCGCTTCGATGACCGCTTCCTCGATATCGCCGGCAGCCTGACGTCCCTCACGGCGGCCCAGGAGCGGGCCGCGCAGCCGCTGAAGATCAAGGTCGTGCGGGCGGACGCGAACACCACCTATAGAGGCCTGGCGCGCGACGTGAAGGGCGTGGAAGACGCCGCCAACCGGCTGCGCCTGCTCAACGGCGACTGGCCGGACGGGGAACCGGAAGCGGGGCAGTTGGTGAAGACGCTGACTCGCTGAGGCGGCAGGCGGCAGGCGGCAGGCGGCAGGCGGCAGGCGGCAGGCGGCAGGATCGTAGGCGCGTTTTCGCCGAAGGCGAACGCGCGCATTCGCGGTTCGGCGGGATCAAGCGGTTCGGCGGGATCAAGCGCTTCTGGCCGGCTGCGCGCATTCGACCGGTGCGGTGGCTCCGGTCGAAGACGCGCCTACGGCGGACGCCATCACGATCCGGCCGACGTGCACCGGATTGGTTGCGAAGAACCTGCAGGGAGGCTTCGGCTTCCTTCGCGCCCTGGCGGTAGCCCGCTTTTTCGGCGTATTGCAGCGGCCCGCCCGGCTGGAGATCGATAGTGACCGAACCGCGCATCTTTCTGATCGATGCCAGCATCTACGTGTTCCGGTCGTGGCACGTGCTGCCCGATACCATCGTCGACGCCGATGGCGAACCGGCCAATGCGGTCTACGGCTTCGCGGACTTCCTGCTGCAGTTCCTGGCCCGGAGCCGACCGACGCATCTCGCACTGGCGTTCGACGAGTCGCTGGCCTCGTCGGTGCGCAATGACCTGTTTCCGGCCTACAAGGCCAACCGCGACCCGGCGCCCGACGAACTGCGGCGCCAGTTCGCGCTGTGCCGCGAACTCGCCGCTGCGGCGGGCTTCGCCGGTTTCTCCAGCCCGCACTTCGAGGCCGATGACGTGATCGCCACGATCGCCGCGCGCATGCGCGCACACGGCTTCCGCCACACCGTGGTCACCGGCGACAAGGATCTCGCCCAGCTCATCCACGACGGCGACGAGTGGTGGGACTTCCAGCGTGAGCGTCGGCTCGATCGCCAGGGGATCGAAAAGCACTTCGGCGTGCGCCCGGACCAGATCGCCGACATGCTCGCCCTGGCTGGCGACAAGATCGACAACATCCCGGGCGTGCCGGGCATCGGCCAGGCGACGGCCGTGCGCCTACTGCGGCGCTGGGGCGATATCGACGGCATCTACGGCGCGATCGATCAGGTGCCGACGATGCAGATCCGGGGCGCCAGACGCATCGCCGGCCTGCTCACGGAACATGAGCCCGCGGTGCGTCTGGCACGCCAACTGACCGGTACGCTCGATACCGACGGCGTGCCCACGCACACGGACGCCTACACCCTCGCGCAACCCGACCTCGCGGCGCTGGACGCCTGCTTCGACCGGCTCGGCTTCGGGCCGGACCGCCGCCGCCGCTGGTACGACGCGGTCGCGGCCCCGGTCGCGCCATGAGCCGGGTGATCCTGTTCAACAAACCGTTCGGGACGGTCTGCCGCTTTGGCGCGGAAACCGGCCGGTATACTCTCGGTGACTGGCTGGACATCCCGCGCGTGTATCCTGCCGGGCGTCTCGACCGCGACAGTGAAGGCCTGGTGGTACTGACGGATGACGGCGGTCTCGCGCACCGCATCACGCACCCCAAGCGCAAGCTGACCAAGACCTACTGGGTCCAGGTCGAAGGCGCGCCCGATGCACAGGCGCTGGCGGCGCTGCGCGCGGGCGTGGCGCTGCGCGAGGCGACCACGCGGCCGGCACGCGCGCGCTCGATGACCGCCCCTGAAAGCCTCTGGGAACGCGATCCACCCATACGCTACCGCGCCCGCATCCCCACGACCTGGCTGGAACTCGAACTGCGCGAGGGGCGCAATCGCCAGGTTCGGCGCATGACCGCGACGGTGGGCCACCCGACGCTGCGCCTGATACGGGTCGCGGTCGGCCCATGGGCCCTCGACAGCCTGCAGCCGGGCGAGTGGCGCGAAGCCACGGTCCCGCCCACGCTCAGCCCACGCGGCACCCGCCGACGACAGACCTGAGGCGAGCGCATACCCGACGTGATCCCGCACCGACGACAGACGACAACCAAACGGCGCACCCTTGCCGGCGTACTGGCCGGTGCCCTGACTCTCGCCGCGATCCCGGCCGCGGCGACCGAAATCAGCAGCGTGCGCGGGCGCGTTGGCACGCTATACGACTTCGACGGGATCGATGCGCGCTCGATCGCCATCACGCTGGAACCGGATGACTGGCCCGCGATTTTCCGCCGAGGGGGCGACATGCACTATGAGGTCGGCGTCCTGCGTCTGCCGCGCGTGGACCGTGGCGACGACCTCTATGGCCTGCACTTCGCGCCGGCGTGGCAATTCGCGCCGCGGGTGCTCGCGCCGTATGCCTTTATCGAACTCGGCATCGGCGCGACCTGGCTGAGCGGGCGGCATATCCGGGCGCGCGATCTGGGCAGCCGCCTGCACTTCGTCCCCCATGCGCTGCTCGCATTCCGGCCCGCGGCCTCGAGCCCATGGCATGCCGGCCTGCGCATCCGCCACACCTCGAACGCGGACCTGATCAGCACCAATCCGGGATTCGATCTGATCCAGCTCGAGATCGGTTTCCGTTTCGGCGCGGATTGACCGGCGCCGCTGCTACCATGCGGGCATGACCAGTGATTTCCCGGAAGTCGGACTCATCATCGTCGGCGACGAGATCCTCTCGGGGCGCCGCGCGGACCGTCATCTGTCCGCGATCATCGAGCGGCTGAACGTACGGGGCATGGAGCTCTCGTGGGCGCGCTATATCGGCGACGATCGCGCCCGGCTCGCGGCGCTGCTGCGCCAAACGATGGCCGACGACGCGATCGTGTTCTGCTGCGGCGGCATCGGCGCGACGCCGGACGACGTGACCCGGCAGGCGGCCGCGGATGCGGCGGCCACGCCGCTGGAACGCCACGCCGAGGGCGAGGCCATCCTGCGCGAGCGCTTCGGCGAGGATGCCACCGATTCGCGGCTGCGCATGATCGACTTCCCGGCCGGCTCGGAACTGATCCCCAACCCCGTCAACCGCGTCCCCGGATTCCGCCTGCACCGCCACTGCTTCGTGCCCGGCTTTCCGAAAATGGCCTGGCCCATGATCGAGTGGGCGCTGGACACGCACTTCGCCGAACACGCGCGTGACCCGGCTGTCAGCCGTGCGGTCCGGGTCGATGCGAAGGAAAGCGATCTCATTCCCCTGCTGGAAACACTGGGCGAGGCCTATCCGGCCGTGCGTTTTTCCAGCCTCCCGGAGATGCGCGACGGCGGCGGGTACGTGGTCGAACTGGGCGTGTTCGGTCCCGCCGACGAGGTCGAAACGGCTTTCTCCGCGCTGGAACAACGCCTCGATACCGACGGCGTCCGTCGCAGCAACGCCTGAGCGGGGGCTTCCCGGCGCGGACGCCTTGCGGGCGCCCGGGATTGGCGCTTCAATAGCCGCAGTGAGGGTTTTCGTGGAGTGGACGCCATGTCGGCATCCGGAGTGACCCCGCACGGCGAAGCGTTGCGCCGCGCGGTGCGCTGGCTCGGCGACCAGCCGGTGCACGACACGGGTACGCTGGAGGAGGCCTGCCGACGTTTCGACCTGAACCCGCTCGAAGCCGATTTTCTGCGGCGCGAGTTCGGCCCGTGGGCCCATCGACCGGATCGATCCATCGACCATGACGCGTGAGCCGCTGTTCGCATACGGGACGCTCCAGTTCCCCGACATCATCGCGGCCGTAATCGGGCGCCCACTGAACGGCACGCCGGCGGTCCTCGACGGTTACGCGCGGTTCGGCATCCACAACGAACCGTTCCCCGGCATCGTTCCAAGCGAACCCCACCGGGTCGAGGGCGTTGTGTACACCGACGTCACGCGGGCGGAGCGGCGCCGGGTCGATATCTTCGAGGGCGAGCCGTACCAGCGCGAAACGGTCACGGTGCGCATGCCGGAAGACGGGACCCGGATCGAGGCGATCACCTACGTGATCCGGCCGCGCTGGCGTACCCTTCTGAGTCCGTCCGGCTGGGATCCGGACGAATTCGCGCGCCACTGGCACGACACCTATGTCGAGCGGGTGGCACGGGCCCGGCGTGCGGGTCATCTCGGGTAAAAAGGCCGCGGACGGCTGGACCGGGGATATCCGTCCGACCTCGTTCAGCGAGCTGCCGGCTGTTGCCTGTCGGCAAAAGCCGGCCTACGCCCCGGACAAACACACACCGTAGGCCGGCTTGCGACCGTAGGGAGCCAGCCGGCATGCCGCACGAAGGTCAGGCATCACGCGCCCTGACGGCTCTCAAAGCGATGCCCGAGCATACCGATAAGTTCCTCCGGCGGGACCGCCCCGCTCACCAGAAAGCCCTGCCCCACGCGGCAGCCCTGATCGACCAGCAACCGACGCTGATGGTCCGTTTCGATCCCCTCGGCCAGCGCGCGGAAACCGAGATTGTCCGCCAGCTGCTGGATGGCGCGTGATATCACCGCGCCGCGCCCATCACCCCCTAGCTCGGCAACGAAACTCTTGTCGATCTTGAGCGTATTGATCGGCATCTCCTGCAGCCGGCTCAGCGATGAATAACCGGTGCCGAAGTCATCGACGGCCACCCGGAAGCCGCGGGTATGCAGCGCCTCGACGGTGGCGCCGACCCGATCGCCCGCGTCCATGAGGCTGCTCTCGGTGACCTCCAGTTCGATGCGCGTCGGATCGACGGCATCGCCGATCGCCGTGAGCATGCCCTCGATGGCGTCCTCCTGTTTGAGATGGCGCACGGAGACGTTCACCGCCATCATCAGGTCGTTGCCCTCGGCCAGCCATGCCGCGCGCTGCGCGACCGCGGTGCGCAGGACCCACTCACCGAGCGGCACGATCAGCCCGGTCTCCTCGGCGACCGGCATGAACTCGCCCGGCGACACCCAGGTCCCGTCGCGCTGCGGCCAGCGGATCAGCGCCTCGACGCCCTCGATGACCCCCGAGGCGAGATCGAACACCGGCTGGTAATGGAGCCGGAATTCCTCCGCTCCCAGCGCGCGATACAGTCGCGCCTCCATCGACAGGCGGCGGTGGCGGCGTGCGGAGATCGTCTGCGAGTACATGCAGACGTGATCATCGGTGTTCTTGGCCGCGTACATGGCCGTGTCGGCGCAATCGATCAGTTCATTGGCGCCGCTGGCGTGATCCGGATACAGGCTGATACCGATACTCGCACCCAGGCGGTGCTCCGCGCCTTCCACGATCAGCGGCTCGCTCAGGCGGGCGGCGAGGCGGGCCGCCAGCGCCTGGGCCGCCGCACTGAACCCGCCGGGCTCTTCCGCAACCGCACGCCATTCGGTGGAGCGCGGCGGTTCGGCCATGACGATGATGAATTCATCCCCACCCTGACGGGCCACAAGGTCCTCCGGACGGATGACCTGCCGCAGCCGCTGCGCGATCTGGCCGAGGACCGTGTCCCCGGCCACGTGGCCGAGCGCATCGTTGATGATCTTGAACCGGTCGAGATCGATGAACAGCACGGCGACGTGCCGGTCGGATCCGGTCTCGCTCAGCAGGCCGTCCAGGCGCTCGACGAGATAATTGCGGTTCGGCAGCCCGGTCAGCGGATCCGAGTACGCGAGTTCCCGGACGGCCTCCTTCTGCCGATCCCGTTCAAGACCGGTCCGCAGCGCGTTGAGACCGAATTCGATATTTCCGGCCAGCCGCTTAAGGACATCGCACTCGTTGTCGTCAAAGTCTCCGCACACCGAAGAATAAATCACGAGCACGCCCGGTGCGCCACTGCGCGGCCGGATCGGAAGCGTAATGGCACTCGCCAGGCCGTACGCCACGAGTTTGTCCCGAACGGGCTGGACGGTGGGCTCCGCGAGGAGATCCTTGACCACCATCACTTCTCCGGTGTCGACCGCACGCCAGGCCGGTCCGTCGCCAATCTCGCTTCGCGTGAGGCGGATTTGCTCGACGTAACCCCGGGAATCGCCGGCAGCCGCATCTATGGTGATTTCGGGATCGTCGCCGTCACGGACGAAGCCGGCCCAGGCGAGCTGGTACCGCTCTTCGTCGATGATCACGCGGCAGATCTGGTCGAGCAGTTCCTGTTCGTCAATCGCACGGACCAGTACCTGGTTGCCCGCGTGCAGAGCGCGCAATGCCCGGTTCGCACCCTGCAGGGCGCGATCGGCGCGCGTATAGTCGGCGTGCAACTCGCGCGACAGGGTGTTCAGGCGCAGGAGATTGTCGATTCTTGCACGGAGTTCTTCGCGCGTAGCCGGGATGCGCAGCACGTCGTCTACGGTGGCGCCGAGTTCCCGGACCGCGCGGCGGGATGAACCCGCGCTCCCCTCCACAACCAGCAGCGCGGGCAGAATGCGTGGTTCCGCCTCGGCGCGGCACCGCTGCAGTGCATCGCGTGAGCGGGCGAGCGTGGGTGCATCGAGGATCGCGAGGTCGAAGGCCGGCTCGCCGTCCTCATCCATGCGCAGTTCACCGGCGATCGCGTCCCGCTCTTTCAGAATCTCCCGGATGAGCGCGGTATTGCCACTGGACTGCAGATTGGCGACTACCCTCGGGCGCGCGGCGCCGCCACGGTCAGTCGCCGCCATGGCCGCCGTCTTCCCTGTGGCCGTTTTTCTCCGCGACGCCGCGCAGAACGCCCTGCAGACCGCGCATCGGCTCGCCGACCTGCAGCCCCTCGGGCGTGATCTCGAAGGCCCGAAGGGACTTCTCGAAATCACCGGTGCGCTTTTTCAGGACGCCGATCGTCTTGCGCAGCTCGCCCTCGAGTTCCACATAACGCAGCAGGACGATCGAATCCGCCAGGTAACTGATCCCGTCGTGGGTCGCGCGGAATTCGCTGCCGGCGACGGACTGGGTCTCGTTGATCAGGATGACGGTGACACCCATGTTCGCCAGATACCGGCACAACGCATGGATGCGCTCGGCGATATCGTCGCCGCGCACGGCCTGGCGGTAGCCCGACAGGCTGTCCAGCATGACGACCTGTACGCCCAGTCGTTCGACGGCATCGCGTACCCGCAGCGCGAAACGATCCGGGTTGTAATTGAGCGGCTCGATGTATTCGAACACGAGCTCACCGGAATCCAGCATGTCCGCGATCGGCATGCCGATCTGTTCAAGCCGGTGCTCGAACGTGGACCGCCCCTCGTCAAAGCTGTAAATGACCGAGCGCTCACCGGACCGCGCCGCCTGGCGCATGAAATGGGCGCCGAGCGATGTCTTGCCCACACCGCTGGGCCCGGAGAGGACGGTCACCGTTCCGCGCTCGATCCCGCCCTGCATGAGGCTGTCGATCCGCGGAATCCCGGTACCGAACGACTCGCGCACGAAGTCCCGCGAATGGTTCCCGGGCACGAGCCGCGGATAGACGCTCATGCCGCCATCGCCGAGGCCGTAGTAATGCGTGCCTTCGGCAAACCCGGAGCCGCGCATCTTGGTGACCGCACACACACGCCCACTGGCCAGGCGACTCAGTTCGAGCACGCCGTCACTGAGGAACTGCAGGTCATCGTCGCCGGCCCCGGCATCGACTTCCGCGGTGAAGAGCACCGTCGCGCCGGCCGCAGTCAGGTGGCGCAGCAGTGACAGGGCCTGCTTGCGGAACTGAAACGCGTCCGGCGTGAGGTAGCGCAACTGGCTCAGGGAATCGATGAAGACGCGCTCGGGGGCGTACTGTCGCGTGTAGTCGATGACCCGATCGTGGATCGCCCCGCCCTCGACCTCCCAGCTTTCCAGCAGATTGTACGGCTGGCCCGAGCCCGCCTCATCGTTGGTGGGCGACAGATCGAGTACCGAAACCGCGTCGAGGGGGAGTGACGCGCGGCGGCCATTTTCGCGGAGCTGGGTCTCGGTCTCGCCCAGCGTGACGAACAGGTTGCGCGCGGGATCACCGCCGCGGAGGAAATGGGATCCGAGTGTGGTCTTGCCGGTGCCCGGCCCACCCCGCACGAGGTAATTGCGACCGGCGATCAGACCGCCGTGGAGGATCTCGTCGAGCCCCGACACTCCGGTGCTGATACGCGCACCGTCGCGGTGGCCATCGTTCACTGTGGTTCCCCGGTTCGGGCTGGTTGGGATACGCGCGGACATCCTTCAGGGGCAATCCTTTCCCGGACATCGGGCAGCGCACTCACCGACTCGGCGACGATAGCCATGCATCGCGCCGCATTTGAGACAATAACCTAACGCCGGATACGGCTTCAGGGCAAACCCTGAAAGCCGCACGGGAGCGCCAGCCGCACGCCCCCGTTCGCGCTTCGCTATTCGCCGGATTCGGCTGGTATATCCAGCCGACCGTCGCGCGAGAAAGGAACAGTGATCCCGCCCCAATCGGCGAGGCGCGCCTCGCCGCTCAGTCTATACGGCAGCGCGCGGTTGCCGTCGACCCAATCGCTCAGAAGATCGAGGACGGAACCGAGATCGGATCGCACGACCACCTCGACACGCTCCTCGCCCCCGGCCGGCAAGGTGAAGCCCTCGGTGGCCACGCCGTCGGCGAAGGAACGCCCGGAAAGTGTGAGATCGAAGCGCAGCGACTCCACGTCGAGGGCGCGGTCGTTCGGATTGCGCATGCGCAGACCGAGCCGGTAGCTCTGCTCGAACAGACCGATGCTTTCGATCGAAAGATCGGCGAGCCGTACCTCGGGCGCCTCGGGGCGGAACGTGGCACATCCGGCCAGCAGGGTGGCCGACAACACGAGCAACAGGATACGGGCGGTTCGCATGCCTTCAGTATACTACGCCGGACTCCGGTACACCCTCGCGCGACGAGAACCGGTTACCACGGCAGGATCTCCCCGTTCGCATGCAGGAAACGCCCCGCATTTTCCAGCTGGAGCTCGTCGATCCGCTCGGCCAGCAGCGCGGCCGATTCACTGGGTTCGAGCTGGCCGTTGTGGCCGGTCATCTCCGTGCGCACGAAGCCGGGGTGGAAGATACCGACCGCGATGCGCCGGGCGCCGAGGTCGATCGAGAGCGATTTGCCCGCGGCGTTGAGCGCGGCCTTGGACATACGGTATCCGTATTGACCGCCCGAGTCGTTGTCACCGATGGAACCCATGCGGCTGGTGATCAATGCCACCTTCGAGCCGGCCGGCAGATGCCCGGCGAAGGCATGGGTCGCCAGCAGCGGACCGAGGGCATTGACCTCGTACTGGCGCAGGATGCGCTTGACCGCCTCCGGATCGCCGAGGCTATCGAAATCCTCGGACGTGAGGACGCCGGCGACATTGACCAGGGTATCGATATGCCGATCACCGATCCGCTCGGCGGCGGCCCTCAGATCGTCGGCCGAGGTCACGTCGACGCCATCGATGATCTCGGCGCCGGAGGCGGGAAGGGCATCGCCGGCACGCCGGCACAGCGCGATGACGTGATCGCCGCGAGCGATGAACAGGCGTGTGAGTTCAAGGCCGATACCGCGGTTGGCACCGGTGATGGCGATGGTGTGACCGCTCATGCCGCCTCCTGTGGATCTTCCGGGACTGTCGTCGTGCAATGGAGCCGAGTGCAGTGATGGGTGCAGCGGAACCGGGCCGATGCGAACTCTGCGGGCGTCATGTCGACCGCCTGACGCGCCACCATCTGGTGCCGCGCACGCGGCATTCCAACCGTCGCAACAAGCGCGATTTCGACCGCAGCGACGTGACCCACCGCATCGCCTGGCTGTGCCGCCCCTGCCATGACCATGTGCACGCGGTGTTCACGGAGAAAACGCTCGAGCGCGAGTACAACACGCTCGAAAGTCTGCGGGAAGACCCGGCGATCGCCCGGTTCGTAGACTGGATCGCCGACAAGCCACCGGATTTCCGGCCACCCATGGGGCGGCGCATGAAAGGGCGCCGGTGAGGGCATCCGGACCCGCGTCGGCGGGGCTTGCGGTTCGGGGCTGCATTGGCCGTGTTCCTGAGGGTTCTCGCCAAGGCGCGGCGAGCGGGAGTCCTGTAGGTCGGGCTTCCAGCCCGACACTCGGAGCCCTCGATTTGTCGGGCTGGAAGAGCCTGTGTAAAAACCCCGACGGTCTTGCAGGGACCGGCGATCCCACTCGATCCGAGCCGGCCGACTCTCTTTACGCCGATTCCTTTGCGTCCCTTGGCGCCCTCCGCGGCTTGGCGAGAACCAAAGTCAGCGTATCCAGGCTACGACAGGATCAGAGCGCTGCACCGAGGAGGACGATGCCGAGGATGACCCACCCCCAGTGGGTGCCTTCGTCCTCGGCTTCCGCGGCGGCCTCGGCCGTCGCCTCTTCTGCACGCTCCGCCTGTTCGGCCTCGGTGTAGAGGATGTCGGTCGCTTCGGGGCCCGCCTCCACCGGGGCGCTGGCCGGGCCGGCGACATATCGCAGCTGGCCTGCCTCCACCGTGGTCTCGCCGGACTCGTTCAGGAGACTCACGCGGCCCGCGTCGACGCCGACATAGAGCCCCGCGCGCAGGGCATCCGAATCGGCGCCGTCGACCCGGCACTCATCCCTCGCACAGATCCGAAGGGTGTATT
Organism: Halofilum ochraceum; assembly: GCF_001614315.2. Taxonomy (NCBI): domain Bacteria; kingdom Pseudomonadati; phylum Pseudomonadota; class Gammaproteobacteria; order Chromatiales; family Ectothiorhodospiraceae; genus Halofilum; species Halofilum ochraceum. Next base: position 132,800 of record NZ_LVEG02000017.1, on the reverse strand, counting down.
CGGTACCGCGGATCCCGAGCGTCGTCTGTTGGGAGACGGTGCGGTAGGTGTCCGCATCACGATTGCCGATCGCCCCGGTGATCGCGCGCAGGCCACCTTCGAGCAGTTCGACCACGCGCGTGCCCGGCCCGGTCTCGGGCAGCTGCCAGTCCCGGACCCGCATGCGGCTTCCGGGGCGCAGGAATACGCGCTCCCCATCGCGGAACTCGATTTCCGCGCGGCCGGCCTCACCGGTGTGCAGCGTATCGCCGCGACGGACCGGATCGTCGGCTTTCAGTTCGCGCCGGCGATCGGCGCCGTCGACGGCGTACAGTTCCCCGCTCCGGCGGACGACCTTCGCGACCGCCGGCTCCACCGGCGCCGCTTCGGACTCGGGCTCGGCTTCGGCACCGGAGTCGGTCGCACGCCGAGCGGCCGGGGCCTCGGGTATGCGCAGGCGCGTGCCGCGGTCGATGCGGTTGTCACCATCCATATCCGCGAGGCGGTCGTCGTTACGCGCCAGGATGGCGTCAATGATCTCGCCCCAGCGCTCGCGCTGGCCGGGATACAGATGGGGCACCAGCTCTCTCAGTGACTGGGCGGGATCGACGAATACATAACGATCGCGAAACTCGAGCGCCGGGTCCGCATCGGCATCGGCATCCTGTGCCGGCGCCAGACTGTACGGGTCCCGCTCGGCCAGTTCGGCGGCGCCAGGCAGTTTCACCCGCACGTCGGCGCGCAGGCGGGCCGGGTCGCCATCGACGAACGCGTGCGGGTTGTTGCTTACGATCCAGGAACGGATCTCGGCCCAGCGGCCGGGCCGCTGTGGATACAGACGCTGCACCAGTGCCGAGAGCGACTGACCCGGCGCGATGTAGAGCACGCGGTCGTCCGGCAGCTGATCGTAAGCGGGCTCTTCAGCGGACGCCGCCGGCATCCACAGACACAGCAGGATGAGTACAAGCGGTGCGATGACCGCGCGCTGGGATTTATCCATTTTTTTCTCCCCCGCGAGGCGCGACACCACCCCGCGTTCCCCCGACCACTGCACTCAGTCAGCGCAGCGAAAGATAGCCACCGACCTGGCCCCGCGGCGACAGGACGATCTGCCAGAGGTGGTTCTGACGCGCCCGGAACGAACCGGCGCAGGACAGCAGATAGAACTTCCACATCCGGTAGAAGCGATCGCCGTAATCCGTGGCCAGTTCGGGCCAGTGCGCGTCGAAATTCGCGAACCACGCCTGCAACGTCAGATCATAATCGGTGCCGAAATTGTGCCAGTCCTCGATTATGAAGTGCCCTTCAGCCGATTGTGTGATCTGTTTCGCAGAAGGGACCATCGAGTTCGGGAAGATGTATTTCTCGATCCACGGATCCGTGGTCGCCGAGGACTGGTTGTTGCCGATCGTGTGGAGCAGGAAGAGGCCGTCCGGGTCCAGGCAGCGTGAGGCTACCTGCATGAAATTCCGGTAGTTTTTGTAACCGACGTGCTCGAACATGCCGACCGAGAGAATCCGGTCGAAGCGCTCGTCCACGGACCGATAGTCCTGCAGACGGATATCCACCGGCAGACCGTCACAGAGCTGCCGCCCATAGTCGACCTGCTCGCTCGAAATGGTCACGCCGACCACCTCGGCGCCGTATCGTTCGGCAATATGACGCGCGGCAGCGCCCCAGCCGCAACCGATATCGAGCACCCGCATCCCGGGTTCGATACCCAATTTGCGGCAGATCAGATCGATCTTCGCGTACTGGGCATCGTCGAGACGATCGGCCTCGCGCCAGTAGCCGCAGGAGTAGACCGGATAAAGGCCCAGCATCCGGTCGTAGAGTTCATTGCCGATGTCGTAGTGCTGTTCGGCGACCCGGCGAATGCGCCGCGGTGTCTGCCAGTTCAGCAGATGCGCCGCCAACACCCGTGGCAGGTCCCGCCAGGGCTGAACCGCCTCGTACACTTGCGCGCGCAACAGCCGGTAGGTCAGCCCGGCGATATCGTCGCTATCCCACCAGCCGTCCATGTAGGCCTCACCGAAGCCGAGCGATCCCTGGGCGAAGACGCGCGCGTACAGCCGTTCGTCGTGTACGCGGATATCGCTGGCGCGGTCGCCGTTGATGCGCACATCCGCATTCGCCAGCAGTTCGCGCGCACGTTCGCGCAGTTGCCCGGAGTCCATGAATCTCTCCCGTGGTCCGGTGATATACGTCAATCAGGGCGAAAATTATTCGCATCGCCCCACGCGCCTGCAAGCGGCTGACAAAGAGCCGTGCGTCACTGATCATGCACCCATGACGCAAGCGGATAAACGATTCCTCGACGCGATCGCGCAGGCACTGGAGCCCGCCGGCATCGCCGGACCGCTGCGGCAGGCGCGTCCGGTCGCCGGCGGCTGCATCCATGAGACGGCCCGCGTGACGGCGGGCGATGGCCGCGCGCTGTTCCTCAAAGCCAATTCCGGAGACCACGGCCCGATGCTCGCGGCGGAGGCGTACGGTCTGAAACAGCTGGCCGCCGCCGATGGACCGAGGGTGCCACGGGTGCTCGGCCACGGCGTCGCGCACGGGCGTGCCTGGCTGATGACGGAATATCTCGACCTGCAGCCCAGCGGGGACGCCGCCGGATACGGCCACGAACTCGCCCGGATGCACGCGTACCAAGGGGAGGCGTTCGGGCTCGATCACGACAACTGGATCGGCACGACCGAGCAGCCGAATGGCCCGCACGAGGACTGGGTGACATTCTGGCGCGAGCGGCGCCTCGGCCATCAACTCGAACTGGCGGCCGCCGACGGCCATGCGGCGCTTGTGGACCGCGGGCGGCGGCTGGCCGGGCGGCTCGACGAATTATTCGGTGGGCACCAGCCGCCGCCGTCGCTGCTGCACGGCGATCTCTGGAGCGGGAATCAGGCCTACGATCGGGACGGGCGCGGGGTCGTGTTCGATCCGGCGGTGTATTTCGGCGACCGGGAGGCCGATCTCGCGATGACGGAGCTGTTCGGGGGATTACCGGATGCGTTCTGGTCGGCCTATTGCGAGGCGTGGCCGCTTGAGCCCGGGTACCCGGTGCGACGGGAACTCTACAACCTCTACCATGTGCTCAATCATGCGCACCTGTTCGGCGGCGGCTATGTCCCGCAGAGCGCGCGGATGATCGACCGACTGCTGGCGGAGGTGGGCAATGGTTCATGACGTGGCCCCGGGGCTCGCGCGGGCGTCGTCGTGGTAGATGTCGCCGCGGCCTGACGATCGCGAGCAAGCTCGCTCCTACATGAACCCTGCCATCGCGGCGTAAATTGACCTGCAGGAGCGAGCTTGCTTGCGATGGCCCGCGAACGCTCAGGCGGTACGATTGACCGCCACGTCGGCGAGCCCGGCGAGCGCGTCGCGATAGGGGCCGCCCGGCAGGACGTCCAGTTCGGCCAGGGCCAGGTCCGCCTCGGCGCGCGCCTGGGTGCGGGCATACTCGATCGCACCGGTGCGCTCGAGGATCTCGGTGACGGCGTCGACGCGCTCGACGCCGCCCTGCTCGATCGCCTCGCGCATGATCGCCGCGTCGGCGGCCTCGCCCTGCTGAATCACGTGGATCAACGGCAGCGTGGGCTTCCCTTCGGCCAGGTCGTCACCGACGTTCTTGCCCATCTCCCCGGCCTCGGCACTGTAATCCAGGACATCGTCGATGACCTGGAAGGCCGTACCCAGGTGCATGCCATAACGGGCCAGCGCGCGCTCGGTCGCCTCGTCGACCCCGGCCAGAACGCCCCCGAGGCGCACGGCGGCCTCGAACAGCTTGGCGGTCTTCGAACGGATGATGTCCAGATACCGTTCCTCGGTGGTGTCGGCATCGTGGATGTTGAGCAGCTGCATCACCTCGCCCTCGGCGATGGTGTTGGTCGTGTGGGAGAGGATCTCCATCACGCGCATGCTGCCGATCTCGACCATCATCTCGAACGAGCGCGAGTAGAGGAAATCGCCGACCAGCACGGCGGCCTCGTTGCCCCAGAGCGCGTTCGCCGTACGCTGCCCGCGGCGCATATCCGAGGCATCGACGACATCATCGTGCAGCAGCGTCGCCGTATGGATGAACTCGATGACGGCCGCCAGCGGGATGTGTGCACGCCCCCCGTAACCGGCCGCGCCCGCCGCGAGCAGGACGAGGCGCGGACGCAGCCGTTTACCGCCATTGCTGACGATATACTGGCCGAGCTGGTTGATCAGGACGACGTCGGAACGCAGTCGGTCACTGATCGTGCCGTCGACGGCGTCCATATCCGCATCGACGAGCGCCTGAATGGCGTCGAATTGCATCGGGGCTGCCCGACAGGGAAGGTGGGCGGATTGTGCGAAGGGGTCCCCGGGGTGTCAACTGGAAGAGGGCGAAGGGCGAAGGGCGAAGGGCGAAGGGCGAAGGGCGAAGGGCGAAGGTGGCGTGATCCCGAATTCGTAGGCGCGTCTTCGAGCGGCGCGGTTGAGCGCCGTTCGGATGCGCGCGGTGCGCCACGGAGCCATGGTGTCGAGCACGTGGGATCCGTCGTCGTGCCGAGGATCGCGCGCGCGTTCGCCTTCGGCGAAAACGCGCCTACGGGTATGGGGTGGCCGGATGGAGGGAGCCAACGGTCCGCGACCGGACGTAGGCCGGCTTTGCGCGGTCCGCGGCGGTGGATATCGGCCCGGGAGCTGTCACTGCGCAATGCCGGCATTCCCCGGCGGCGGATGCCAGTGCATGCCGGAAATGCTACGGGCGCCGGGGAAGGCCGGCCTACACACTGTTGCCTCAGCCCTTCGCCCTTGGCCCTTCGCCCTTCGCCCTTCGCCCTTGGCCCTTGGCCCTTGGCCCTTGGCCCTTGGCCCTTGGCCCTTGGCCCTTGGCCCTTGGCCCTTGGCCCTTGGCCCTTGGCCCTTGGCCCTGCCGGCCGTTGACCGGCGGGGCCTGAGGGCATACAATCCCGCGCCTTTGCCGGTGGGCGTTCCGCCCGCCGCGATTCGACGATTTTTCAGGAGTAACCACGATGCACGCGGTCATCCAGACGGGCGGCAAGCAGTACCGGGTGGCGCAGGGCGACAAGCTCCGCGTCGAGCGTCTTGATGCGGCCGAAGGCGAGCAGGTCGATCTCAGCGAAGTGCTGCTGGTCTCCGACGGCGACGACGTCAAGGTCGGCACGCCCCGGGTCGACGGCGCCAGCGTGCAGGCCCGCGTGGTCACGCACGGTCGCGGGAAAAAGATCGAAATCATGAAGTTCCGCCGCCGTAAGCACCACCAGAAGCGTACGGGCCATCGGCAGAACTACACCGAACTCGAGATCACCGGCATCAGCGCCTGATCGCGCGGAGAAGCAGGCATGGCACATAAGAAGGCAGGCGGCAGTACCAAGAACGGACGCGATTCCCAGTCAAAGCGTCTCGGCGTGAAGCGCTTCGGCGGTGAGGCCGTGCGCGCGGGCAACATCATCGTGCGCCAGCGCGGCACGAAGTTCCACGCGGGCGCGCACGTCGGCACCGGCAACGATTACACGCTGTTCGCCAAGGCGGACGGCCATGTGCGCTTCGTCCGTCGGGGTCCGAAGCAGCGCAAGTTCGTCGAGATCGTGCCGCCGGCGGACGCCTGACGTCCAGCCGCCGGCGACGCCGTGAAAACCCCGCCGCCGGCGGGGTTTTTTGTGTGCGCGACCCTGACTGGTCCCGGATGAGTATCCCTCGTGGGACGTCTGGTCAACGGCGGTGCGGACGCCACTGGATTTCTGCTGGTCGGGCTTCAGTCCGACGCTTGCAGGCCACTGATCTGTCGGGCTGAGGCCCGAGCTACGGATTTCCCGTAGAACCCGTAAAATCGGGGATCGCCTGGACTACGGTTCGCGCATGCGAACGGGACGGCACCACCATGCATTTCGTCGATGAAGCGACAATCCGGGTCCATGCGGGCGACGGCGGCAACGGTTGCCTGAGTTTCCGGCGCGAGAAGTACCTGCCGAAAGGCGGGCCCGACGGTGGTGATGGCGGCGACGGCGGCGACGTCTACGTGATCGGCGACGAGGGCCTCACCACGCTCGCCGATTTCCGCCACCAGCGCGTGCATCGCGCCACCCGCGGCGGCAACGGGGCCGGCACGAACCGCACCGGCGCCCGCGGCACCGACTGCGACATCGTTGTCCCGGTCGGCACGCTCGTCTACAGCGAGGACACCGGCGAGCTGATCGGGGACGTGACAGCCCACGGTCAGCGCCTGCTGGTGGCCAAGGGCGGCATCCACGGCAAGGGCAACACCCGCTTCAAGAGTTCGACTAACCGGGCCCCGCGGCAGACCACCGACGGTACGCCGGGCGATGTCCGCCAGCTGCGGCTGGAGCTGAAACTGCTGGCCGATGTCGGGCTGCTCGGCTACCCGAACGCCGGCAAGTCGACCCTGATCGAGGCGGTTTCGGGCGCGCGCCCGCGGATCGCCGATTATCCGTTCACCACCATCACCCCGCAGCTCGGCGTGGTCTCGGTCGGCCCCGACCGCAGCTTTGTCATGGCGGACATCCCGGGACTGATCGAGGGTGCGTCGGAAGGCAGCGGGCTGGGATTGCGGTTCCTGCGTCATCTCGACCGGACCGGTCTGCTGCTGCATGTGGTCGATATCTACACCACCCATGACGGCGGCGATCCCGCGGAGGCCGCGAAGGCGCTGGTCGCCGAGCTGGAGCAGTACTCGCAGGCACTGGGCGAACGCGAGCGCTGGCTGGTGCTGAACAAGATCGATCTGCTGGCCGGCGACGACCGCGAGGCGGCCGTGCGGCGGGTCGTCGACGCGCTCGATTGGCAGGGCCCGGTCTACACGATCTCGGCGATCGCCGGCGAGGGCACGGACGAACTGTGCCGCGCCATCATGGCCCGGCTCGAGGCGCTCCGCGCGGAGGCCCGCGAACGCCCGGTGGACACCGAGAGCCACGATGCCGGCGACACCATCGCCTGGCCGGAACGCGGCGATGGGGCGTGAACGCCTGCAACAAGCGCGGCGCTGGGTGGTCAAGATCGGCAGTTCGCTGGTCACGGCCAACGGCCGCGGTCTCGATCGGGACGCGATCAAGAGCTGGAGCGCCGAGCTCGCTGCGCTGCACGCCGATGGCGTCGAGGTCGTGCTGGTCTCCTCGGGGGCGGTCGCCGAGGGCATGAGCCGCCTTGGCTGGCGGCAGCGGCCGCACGCCCTGCATGAACTCCAGGCGGCCGCCGCCGTCGGCCAGATGGGCCTCGTGCAGGCCTTCGAGAGCGCGTTCCGCGGGCACGGCATCGGTACCGCACAGATTCTCCTTACTCACGACGACGTGGCCGATCGCCAGCGCTACCTGAACGCGCGTTCGACCCTGCGCACGCTCGGCGGCCTCGGGGTGATCCCCATCGTCAACGAGAACGACACGGTCGCCAACGACGAGTTCCGCTTCGGCGAGAACGACACCCTGGCCGCACTCGTCGCCAACCTGGTCGAGGCCGACACGCTGGTCATCCTCACGGATACCGACGGGCTCTACGATCGTGACCCGCGCCAGGACCCGGCGGCGCGCATCATCCGTGAAGGGACTGCCGGCGATCCCCGCTTCGCGGATATGGCCGGGGGTACCGGTTCCGCCTGGGGCCGCGGCGGCATGGCGACCAAGGTCGATGCCGCGGGGCGCGCGGCCCGCTCCGGTACGGCCACCGTGATCGCGCCCGGTAGCGACCGCCACGTCCTCACGCGCCTGCGCGCGGGCGACGAACTGGGCACGCTGCTGGAACCCAGTCAGGAGCCGCTGATGGCGCGTAAACGCTGGCTGGCGAACCATCTGCGCCTTGCCGGTGCGCTCGACGTCGACGCCGGGGCGGCCCGGGCGCTCCGTGCTTCCGGCGTTTCCCTGCTGGCCGTGGGGGTCACGGCGGTGCGGGGCGCTTTCCGTCGTGGCGAGGTCGTGGCCTGTATCGATCCCGAGGGTCGTGAGGTGGCCCGGGGGCTGGTGAACTACGCGGCGGAGGAGATCGATCGGCTCAAGGGGCGCAGCAGCCGCGACATCGAGTCCATCCTCGGCTATGTCGTCGAGCCCGAACTCATCGACCGGGATAATATGGTCATCACCGGCTGACTGGTGAGCCATGCGGTCTATATTCTTCAGTAGGGGGCAGCGGCCCTCTCTGGAGAAAGACCATGACGACGCATAGCGGTGCGGACCCATCCGCGATCCTCGACCACCTGGGTGTATCCGTAACCGACTGCGCGATCAGTCGCGAGTTCTATGACGCGGCCCTCGCACCGCTCGGGATCCGCCGGGTCGTCGACGTCGAACTCGACCACGGGCACGAGGCCTGCGGCTACGGCCGCGAGGGCCATCCGCCCCGGTTCTGGGTCTCTTCGGTCGGCGTGTCGCGCGGCCACGCCCATGTCGCGTTCCAGGCCGCCAGCCAGGCCGAGGTGCGTGCATTCCACCGCGCCGCTCTGGCCGCCGGCGGTCGCAACCACGGCGCACCCGCACTCCGCCCGGCCCACCATCCGGATTACTTCGCGGCCTTCGTCTACGACCCGGACGGCTACAACATCGAGGCGGTCACGCACCTGCCGGACCGTGACGTTACGGGCTGAAGGGATTCCCCGTCCGATCCGCGGCGGGATCAGTCGCCTGCAGGCGGGTCGATGAGTTCCGGCGCGGCGTAGTAATACCCCTGGGCGGAGTAGCAGCCTAGCGACAGCAGCGCCGCGACCTCGTCTTCAGTCTCGACGCCCTCGGCCGTCAACGCCAGGCCGAACTGGTTCGCGAGCGCCGCGATCGTGGCGACAATCGCGTGATTGTCCGGGTCGTGATCCAGGCCCTGGACGAAGGCGCGGTCAATCTTGAGCCGATCGACGGGCAGGCGCTTAAGATACTGCAACGACGAGTAGCCGGTGCCGAAGTCGTCGATGGCCACGCTGATTCCGAGCGCCCGCAACGCGGCGAGGTCCCCGATCAGGCGCTCGCCCTCGTCGACGATCGCGCTCTCGGTCAGTTCGAGTTCCAGTGACGCGGCCGGCAGACCGGTTTCGCGGAGCACGCGCGCCACTGTCCCGGCGATATCCTGGCCGCGCAGCTGCAGCGCCGATACGTTGACCGCGATGCGCGACCCGGGCATATCGGCGTGGGCGGCGGCATAACGGGCGGCGTTGCACAGCACCCAGTCCCCCAGCGTGGCAATCTGCCCCGTCGCCTCGGCCACCGGGATAAATCGGTCCGGGGCGATCCACCCATGCTCGGGGTGGTGCCAGCGCACCAGGGCCTCCGCGCCGATGCGCGAGCCATCACGCATGTCGACAACCGGCTGCAGGGCGAGCCTCAGGCCGCCTGATTCGATCGCCTCGCGGAGGTCACCGCCGAGCAGCACGCGTTCGCTTGCGCGCCCGGACAGCGCCGGGTTGTACAGGGCCCACTGATCGCCCCCGTCACGTTTCGCCTGGATCAGCGCCGCCTCGGCGTGGCGCATGAGCGTGGCCGGATCCCGGTCGTCATCCGGGCACACGGCCACACCGATGCTGGTGTATAGACGCACGCTTCGATCGCCGACGCGGAAACGGACCGTGTGAAACGCGGTGCGCACGCGTTCGGCGAGATCGGACGCATCGGGGCCGAGGGCCGATTCCACCGCGGCGATCCCGAACTCATCCGCGGCCAGGCGGGCGATGACCTCGGCGCCGGGGAGCGCCACTTCAATCGCGGCGGCCGCCTGACAGAGAATCGCGTCACCGTGCTCGTGCCCCCAGACCTCGTTGAGGTCGCGGAACCGGTCGAGGTCGAGATGCATCACCACGGCCCGGCCACCGTGGCGCTGCGCGCGTTCGAGCACCTCATCGATCCGCGAACGAAACAGGGCCCGGTTCGGTAGTCCGGTGAGGCCATCGTACCAGGCGTGCTGGGTTACCTCGGCGACGAGTCGCTCACGCTCGCTGGTATCCCGGATGACGGAGTGCAGCACCTCGCGGCCATCGAGTTCGACCGGTGCACTGCACACCTCGACGCTCCGCTCCTCGCCGTTGGCGAGGCGGTGGCGGAACTGGAAGGTGGCGACGTCGCGCCGACGGGCCCGGGCCATCTCGGCCCGGATTTCATGACTCGTCAGGGTGTTGATCCGGTCGATGTTCATCGACCGCAGGACCGAACGCGGGTAGCCATAGAACGCGGCGGCGGCATCGTTGGCGTCGAGCAGCTGGCCGCTGGCCGGGTCGATCAGCAGCATGACCAGGGCATGGCGTTCGAAGATCTGGCGGTCCAGTGCTTCCAGGCCGACGCCGCTGCCACCGCCGTGTGAATCGCTGCCTTGCGCCATTATTCACCCGTCCCTGTCATGACCGAATGGGCCTGGCCGGCCGCCGCGCGGGCCTGTCCGGATCGTCGGCCCTCGTGGGCCATGCGGGTATTTCGGTAACGCTCTGAGCGGACATGGCGCTTCAGCACAAGGCGCGCCGATCGAGCGTAGCGCCTCTTACGTGAGTGAGGCGCAACGCCGTGATGGAGCGCCATGTCCGCTCCCGAAGGGCGACGCTGTGCGCACCCGCCGCTGCGTTGCTCGTCACTTGTGTAGTGACGCTACACGCGCTCCTCGCGCCTTGCGGCGAGCACGCACTGCGACGCAGAGCGTTACCGAAATACCTGCATGGCCCACTAGATCGGGTCATTCGGGCTGCGGTTCGCCCAGGATCAGCGCCCAGTACGTCCCGTAGCGGGAGTCCGGAGCGCGGACGCAGGCCGCCCCGAATTCCCCGTAGTCACCGTTCAGCATATTACGGCAGTGTGCGGGGCTTCCCAGCCAGTGATCGACGGCCTGGGCGACATTGCGTGCGCCGGCCCCGACATTCTCGCCGATGGCGCGCCACTCGTAACCCGCATCGCTCGCGCGCCGGTCAACGCGGCGCCCGTCGGAACCGGCATGACCGAGGAAATCATTCCCGGCCATGTCGCGTGCATGGGCGCGGGCGGCCTTGCCCAACGCGGGCGACCACTCGAGACCGCGAACGGGCTCCATGGACTCGCCACCGCAGGCCGGGGCCCGGCTGCGTGCGGCATTGAGCGCGGCGACCATGGCCTGCCGGAAGGCGTCGTCGTCGTCCTGACAGGCTACCGCGGTGCTCGGTCCCGCGGTGCCCCCGGAGACCGGGCGCTCACCATCCGGGCCGGCACAGGCGGCCAGGAGCAATGCGAGCGTGACGACGGTATGGCGAATCTGCATGGCATCTCCCGTCCACCGCCGTCGCCGCCCGCAACGGATGCCGGTGGCCGTCAGTAACAGTATTCGTCGAACAGCGGTGCGATATTCCGGCCCCAGCGGCCCTCGTAGTCCCGCAACAGCTGCTCGGCCGGGGTCACGCCGCTGGCGGCGATCGCCTCCGGCTCTTCGAGAAAATGGCTCTCGTCGCGGCCGTTGCCGTCGCGGCAATCGCGGCGCTCGAGCCCGCCGCGTGCGAACGCCAGCACCTCCTGCGCGATCGCCTGGACCGTGCGGCCGCGGAAGGTGGCGCGGAGGCCCTCCCGCGCCACATCGCGGCGTAGCTGATCGATCTCGGCCGCGGTCCAGTCCCGCGTCAACTGGGCGGCAGCATCCAGCGCGCGTTCATCGTAGAGCAGCCCGACCCAGAGCGCCGGCAGCGCGCACAGCCGCCCCCAGGGGCCGGAGTCCGTGCCGCGCTGCTCCATGAAACGCTTGATCCGGACCTCCGGGAACAGGGTGGTCAGATGGTCCTCCCAGTCCGCGAGCGTCGGCTGGGCCCCCGGCATCGCCGGCAGCCGGCCATCGAGGAAATCGCGGAAGGACTGGCCGGAGCAGTCGATGAGTTCGCCATCGCGGACGATGAAATACATGGGCACATCGAGCGCGTACTCGGTGTAACGCTCGAAGCCCATATCGTCATCGAAGACAAACGCCGGGATCCCGGACCGGTCGTTGTCGGTGTCCGTCCAGACATGCGCCCGGTAGCTCAGAAAGCCGTTCGGCTTGCCGTCCGTGAAGGGGGAATTCGCGAACAGGGCGGTGGCGATCGGCTGCAGCGCGAGCGAGACGCGGAACTTGCGGATCATGTCCGCTTCGCTGGAGAAGTCGAGGTTCACCTGCACGCCACAGGAGCGCGTCATCATGTCCAGGCCAAGCGTACCCACCTGCGGCATGTAGCGATGCATGATGTCGTAGCGGGCCTTGGGCATCCACGGCATTTCCTCGCGCGTGGCGGTCGGCTGGAACCCGAGCCCGATCAGGCCGACACCGAGTTCGCCGGCCACTTCGCGCACCTCGCGCAGATGCTCGTTCACCTCGCGGCAGCTCTGGTGGAGGTCGTGCAGTGGCGCTCCGGAGAGTTCCAGCTGGCCGGCGGGCTCGAGCGTAATCGCGGCCCCGTCGCGTTTCAGGGCGATCGTATTGCCGTGCTCCCGCACGGGCTCCCAGCCGTATTCCGTGAGGCCGCAGAGGAACGCGCCGATGCCGTCGGGGCCTTCATACGGGACCGGGCGGTGGTCCGCGAGGCGGAACACGAATTTCTCGTGCTCGGTGCCGATGCGCCACTGATCAGGCGGTTTGCAGCCGCTTTCCAGATACTCGACGAGTTGGCGCCGTTCGGTGACGACCTGATCGGCAAGTGGCGAGGCTTCGGCCATGGGACGCGGTCCAGCTGTATCTGTGGGCGGAATGCGCGCCGCCTGGATAGCAGCGGCACGCGGGTCGAGTTCGCGCGGGAACGTCGCGCGGATTGTGGCCGATTCGGCGCGCGCCTGCATCCCGTGCCGCTGAGCGCCGCCCTGGGGAATACGGCGGGACGCCGTTCGTAGCCGACGAACGGGCGCATTCTCCGGCCAGGCAGGCGGCATTCGGGCCCGCTTCATGCTTCAATAAAGGTGCCGATTCCAGGAAGTGCCGCAGGCCGGCAACCCGATCGGCCGGCGATCCACCGGCGGTTCGACCGCTGCGGGGGTCGCGGGTTCCAGTGCAGGTTGACCGGCTCCCGCGCGGGCTGCAGCGAGGCCCGCGTACCGCGCGAGCGCCTTCCGCACAGGGGGAAAGCCATGCCGGATCTCGCCGTTGAACCGACCAGTGTCGCCCAGTGGCAGCGTCTTGTCCGCACGGCGGGCGAGGCCTGCAATACCCGCCTCGACGAACCCGTCGAGGCCTACGTCGTCTTCATGCTGATGCGCTTCTCGAAGTGCACAACGCTCGGACGCGAGGCGCTTGCGATCCGCTGGCTGGAAGGGATGCAGGCATCGGGGGAACGCAGCGGCGGTGAACGCCTGCGCGCGACCGGCGACGAGTGCCTGCTGATCTGTGGCCTGTTTCCGCAGCGCGTTCGCCGCCGTGCGCTGCCGTTCTCCTATTACGTCGGACTGGGCCGCGGCGCCTACCACACGCTGGCCCGCAGCGGCGTGGCCGACGACAGCGGGCCGTATGACGAGCTTGCCCGGGGATTCATCTCCCTCATGGAGCTGCTGCAGGCGATGCGGGACCACGATCCGGAGGCCGCGCTGCAGCCCGGGGATGCCGCCGCGCTGGCGCGGCAGACCGGCAGCCATCGGGCGTGGGATCGCGCGGCCCCCGAGAATGTGACCCTGCTGGATCCGAACCGTAGGCGGTAAAAATAACGGGCCGCTCGTCGGTGACGGCTCTGCGTAGCCCGGATGCAGCGCCAGCGGAATCCGGGGGATAGACGCCCCGGATGGTCAGGCCCGTCCGTGGTCCTGACCGTCTGGCGACGGCTTACGCGGTGATGCGCTCCCGGCGCATCCCTGCGGCTTCGCCTTCATCCGGGCTACGCGGGTCGAACCGTACGATAAAACGACCGCCCTCCCTTGCCTGGCTCAGGTTCTTGATGCACTGGTGAGAAATACGGGCGGACCGCGTACACTGCCCGGTCGCGCAATGGCCGTTCCCGTACGGCCATCCACCACCAGCCAGCGCACCCGGTCCGGACTTGAACACAGCCACAACCCTGTCTACCGACACGCCCCACCGTCCGAGCCGCAAGGCACGCTACCAGGTCACCCGGCGGGTGACCTGGGTGGGCATCGCGGTCAATCTCGTGCTGGCCGCGGTCAAAACCGTGACCGGGGTGGCCGGTCAGTCGCAGGCGCTCGTCGCGGACGGCATCCACTCGCTCTCGGACCTGGTCACCGACGCCGTCGTGCTGCTCGCCGCGCGGCATGCCGCGCAGGGCGCGGACCACGACCATCCCTACGGTCATGGCCGAATCGAGACGGCCGCGACCGTGCTGGTCGGCCTGTTGCTGCTCCTGACGGCGCTCCTGATCGGCTACAACGCGGTGGAGTCGCTGACCGCCGCCGCTCGTCCGGGGCCGCCTTCGATGATCACGCTGTTGATCGCGCTGGCGTCGGTCGCGGGCAAAGAGGCGCTGTTCCATTACACGCGCCACGCCGGCCGATCGATCGGTTCCCGCCTGCTCGAGGCCAACGCGTGGCATCATCGCTCCGACGCGCTGTCCTCGGTCGTGGTCGGCTTCGGCATCGCCGGCGCGCTCGCCGGCGTGGTCACGCTGGACGCGGTGGCCGCCCTGATCGTCGCGGTGATGATCGCGAAGGTCGGCTGGGACGTGATCCGGGACAGCCTGCGCGAGCTCGTCGATACCGGTTTCGATCCCGAGACGGTCGCCGAACTGCGCGATGCGGCGCTGGCGGTCGATGGCGTCAAGCACGCCCATACCTTCCGCTCGCGCTGGATGGGCCACCGGGCGCTGGTCGACCTGCATATCCGCGTGGGCTCGCGCATGAGCGTGTCCGAGGGACACCGGATCGCGGAGGCGGTCCGTCTGCGTCTGCTCGACCGGCTCAGCCAGCTGGCGGACGTGATGGTGCACGTCGACCCGGAGGACGACACCGAAGGCGGGCCATCGAACGCGCTGGCGCTGCGCACGGAACTCTGTGAACGGCTGCGCGCGCGCATGGACGGACTGGAGGCGGCGGAGCGGATCGAGGGCCTGACACTGCACTATCTGGCGGGGCGCATCCATCTCGAGATCGCGCTGCGCCCGGCCGGACCGGGCATCGACGCGGCCGCGGCCGCCGAGACCCTGCGACGGGCCGCCGCAGCGGATCCCGAGGTCGGCAACATCAGCGTACTGGAACGCGTTGCACCAATTGAGTGCAGCCACGATGCACACTGCACAGGGGAGGTGCAGGGCAAAGACGGCAGGGAATAACGTAACTATCTGAAAATAAACGGCATAACTGACCAAGCAGGGAGTGGCACGGTTTCTGCTCAACCGCGAACGGATCCTGATTCCGGATCGCGGCCAGAACCCGGACCGGCCCTTTATTCAACCTGATCGACAGGAGCACACGATGTCCGCAAGCGACGTAATGAACACCATCAAGCAGGAGGGCGTACGCTTCGTCGACCTCCGCTTCACCGACTCCCGCGGCAAGGAACAGCACGTGACGCTGCCCGCCTCCGCCCTCGACGAGGAGGGCATCGAGGCCGGCAAGATGTTTGACGGCTCGTCGATCAACGGCTGGAAGGGCATCAACGAATCCGACATGATCCTGCGCCCGGACACGTCGACGGCCGTGATGGACCCGTTCACGGACGAGCCGACCCTGATCCTGCGCTGCAACATCGTCGAGCCGACGACGCTGCAGGGTTACGAGCGCGACCCGCGTTCCATCGCCCAGCGCGCCGAGGCCTATCTGCAGTCCACCGGCATCGCCGATTCCGCCGCCTTCGGCCCGGAGCCCGAGTTCTTCGTGCTGGATGACGTGCGCTGGGGCGCCGACATCGGCGGCGCGTTCTACAAGATTTCCTCCGACGAGGCCTCCTGGAACGCCGAGCGCATCTACGAAGACGGCAACATCGGCCATCGCCCGTCCGTGAAGGGCGGTTACTTCCCGGTGCCGCCGGTCGACTCGCTGCACGACCTGCGCGCACAAATGTGCCTGACCATGGAAGAGATGGGCCTCATTCCCGAGGTGCACCACCATGAGGTCGCCACGGCCGGCCAGTGCGAGATCGGCACGAAGTTCAACACGCTGGTCAAGAAGGCCGACGAGCTGCAGGTGCTGAAGTACACCGTGCTGAACGTCGCCCACGCCTTCGGCAAGACGGCCACCTTCATGCCGAAGCCGCTGGTCGGCGACAACGGCTCGGGCATGCACGTGCACATGTCGCTGTCGAAGGACGGCGATAACGTGTTCTCGGGCGACGGCTACGGCGGCCTGTCGGAAACGGCGCTGTACTACATCGGCGGCATCATCAAGCACGCCAAGGCCCTGAACGCCTTTACCAACGCCTCGACCAACAGCTACAAGCGGCTGGTCCCGGGCTTCGAGGCGCCGGTCCTGCTGGCCTACTCGGCCCGCAACCGCTCGGCGGCGATCCGCGTGCCCTACGAGGCCTCGAAGAAGTCGATGCGCGTGGAGGTCCGCTTCCCGGACCCGACGGCCAACCCGTACCTGTGCTTCTCGGCCCTGATGATGGCCGGCCTCGACGGCATCGAGAACCGCATCCATCCCGGCGACGCGATGGACAAGGACCTCTACGACCTGCCGCCGGAAGAGGAAAAGGCGATCCCGCACGTCGCCGCCTCGCTGGAAGAGGCGCTGGATGCGCTCGACAACGACCGCGAGTTCCTGACCCGCGGCGGCGTGTTCACCGACGATGCGATCGACGGCTATATCGAACTCAAGATGGAAGACGTCACGCGCCTGCGCATGACCACGCATCCGGTCGAGTTCGATATGTACTACAGCTGCTGAGGGATTCGTCCCGCGTAGCCACAAAAGCCCGGCATGTCCTTGGCATGCCGGGCTTTTTCATGATGGCTGGGTGGGTGCAGGAAGTCTGGAAAATCGTTCTCTCGCCAAGACGCCAAGCGCACCAAGGAAACACAATTGATAAAGGACCGACTATGGCGAGCGCACCGCACACGTGCCGGGTGTGCGGGGCGGGCTCGCCACTCAGGTTTGCGCCCGATAACGGACAAATTGAAATCGGGATGATGGGGCGCAAATCGATCAACTATTTTCACTATTTTTGGTTTCCTTGGCGCGCTTGGCGTCTTGGCGAGAAATCGATTTTCCCCCCGATTTCGGGCAACCACGCCTGCCCATGAACCGGGAGGCGGCCATTGCAACGCCCCCGATCCGCCACCACGATCACAGAACACTCGATCGGGTTGCGCGGTCCGGGGGCCAACCGGATGTGGCCCGGTGGGCCGGGGAGCGATAGACTTTGATTATGAAACGTCTGCTCATGATGGTGTTGCCGGCGGCGCTGGCCGCGGGGCCGGTCGTGGCGTCGGAGATTTACCGCACGACCGACGAGGACGGCAACGTCGTGTTCACCGACGATCCGCCGGACGAGGACGCCGAACCGGTCGAACTCGATCCGCTGACCACGGTGGAGCCCGTCGAGGGAGATCCCGACGGCGCCGTGAACTCCTCTTCCGGCGAACCGGATACACCGTCGAACGGCATCTCCGGGATTGCCATCGCCTACCCGGAAAACGAAAAGGGCATCCGCCACAACGGCGGCAACGTCCCCTTCGAGGTCGCGCTGGAGCCGGAAGGCGCAACGCTCCCGCGCGGACACCAGGTCGAGATCATCCTCGACGGCGAGGTCCGTGGCCGCGCGGCGAGCGCCCGGGTGACGGTATCGCCGGTCAATCGTGGCCCGCACACCGTGCGCGCACGGATCATCGACAGTTCCGGCCAGACGCGGTACGAGTCCGATTCGGTCAAGTTCTACCTGCTTCGCAAGGCGCTGGGTGGCAGCGGCGGGAACTGATCCCGACGGCCACCGTGGCGGTCTCGCCTGCACTACAATGGTGCAATGATCCCCGATACCGACAACAATGCCGGCACGGCGGCGGCCGAGCTGCTGGAAGCGCTGTCCGGTGCGATCCTCGTGGTCGAGGGCGCCGAGCTGCACGTGCGCTACCTCAACACGGCCGCCGAGGACCTGATCCGCCTTAGCCGACGGCGGGCGTTGGGGCAACCGCTGGCCGTGGTCGCCGGTTTCGAGCCGACCTGGCTGGACCACGTCGCCGCCAACCTCGATGCCGACGCGACCTTCACCGCGCGCGAGGTCACGCTCACGACCCACGACGCCACCAGCACGCGGCAGGTCGATGCCAGTGTCACGCCCCTGGCGTGGGGTGAGCTGGCGTCGGCCGTGGTGATTGAACTCACCCCGGTTGACCGCCACCTGCGCATCGCTCGCGAGGAAGGGCTGCGCACGCAGGAACTCGCGAACCGGCGCCTGCTGCGTGGGGTGGCGCATGAGATCCGCAATCCGCTTGCCGGCCTCCGCGGCGCCGCGCAGCTGCTGGCGCGGGAGCTCGAAGACGACGCCCAGCGCGAGTACACGGATGTGATCGTGCGCGAGGCCGACCGGCTGCGGGGTCTGGTGGACCGGATGGTGGGGCCGGTGCAGCCCCCCGCGTTCGAACGCGTGAACATCCATCGGCTGACGGAGCACGTGCTGCAGCTGCTGCGTGGCGAGGCCGGGGAAGGGGTGTCGCTGCAGACCGAATATGACCCCAGCATCCCCGACCTCCAGGCGGACGGGGACCAGTTGATCCAGGCGCTGCTGAACCTGGGCCGCAATGCGATCCAGGCGGTGGGCGAGCAGGGTCACGTGACCCTGCGCACCAGCACCCGCCGACGCTTCACGATCGGGCAAGTCCAGCACCGCCTCGTCGCCTGCATCGAGATCGCCGACGACGGACCGGGCATCCCGCCCGATCTGCTGGACAGCCTGTTCCAGCCCATGGTCAGCGGTCGCGCGGAAGGGACCGGACTCGGCCTGACGATCGCGCAATCACTGGTCAGCCGTCACGGGGGATTGATCGAATGCGAGCGCCTCGCGACGGCGGATGCGAGCGGCACCGGCAGAGCGGAGCCGCGCACCATCTTCCGGGTACTGCTGCCGCTGGAGACGGGCGATGACTGACGCCCCGCACGTATGGATCATCGACGACGATGCGTCGATGCTGTGGGTGCTCGAGCGGGCGCTGAAAGGCGCCGGTATGGACGTGCGCACCTTCGAGCGCGGCGACAGCGCCCTCGCGGCCCTGGACGGGGCCGCGCCGGATGCCGTGATCACCGACGTGCGCATGCCGGGGATCGACGGCCTGTCCCTCGCGGAGCGCATGCGCTCCGCTCGCCCGGGGCTGCCGGTGCTCGTAATGACGGCGCATTCGGATCTGGATACCACCGTCGCCGCCTTTGAAGGCGGGGCCTTCGATTACCTCGCCAAACCCTTCGACCTCGACGAGGCGGTCGAACTGGTGAGACGCGCCTGTGCGCCCGCGAAGACCGAATCGGTGAGCGCGGACCACACGGCGAACGCGGACGACACGAACCAGATCATCGGCCAGGCGCCGGCGATGCAGACGCTGTTCCGCACGATCGGTCGCCTCGCGCGCGCCCCGATCACGGTCCTGATCACCGGCGAGTCCGGGACCGGCAAGGAGCGGGTCGCGCAGGCGCTGCATCGGCACAGCCCGCGCGCCCGCGGGCCCTTCATCGCGCTCAACACCGCGGCGATTCCCCGCGACCTGCTCGAGTCCGAACTGTTCGGGCACGAGAAAGGCGCGTTCACGGGCGCCGAGGGCCGCCGCCAGGGCCGTTTCGAGCAGGCCGACGGCGGCACCCTGTTTCTCGACGAGATCGGCGATATGCCGGCCGAGCTGCAGACACGCCTGCTGCGGGTCCTGTCCGAAGGCGTGTTCTATCGGGTCGGGGGCGCCACGCCCTGCACCGTCGATGTCCGCATCCTGGCGGCGACGCACCAGGACCTTGAGCGCCGGGTCGAACGCGGCGAGTTCCGCGAAGACCTGTACCACCGCCTCAATGTCGTGCGCCTGCCGGTCCCGGCGCTGCGCGAGCGCCGCGAGGACATCCCGCTGCTGGCCGCGCACTTCCTGGAACAGGCGGCGCAGGAACTCGGCATGGAACGCAAACGGCTGACCCCCGCGGTCGAGGACCGTCTGATGGCACTGGACTGGCCGGGCAACGTGCGTCAGCTGGAAAACGTGTGCCGCTGGCTGACGGTGATGGCCGCCGGGCGCGAGGTCCACCTGGACGACCTGCCGGTGGAACTGCAGGGCGAAAAACCGACCGCGGCCAACGACTGGGAGCACGCCCTCGCCAACTGGGCACGCGCGGAACTGGCCGCGGGCACCACCGGGGTCGCAGAGTCAGCGGCGCAGCGAATGGAGCGCATCCTCATCCGCGAAGCCCTCGACCGCAGCGGCGGCCACCGCCAGAAAGCCGCCCGCCTCCTCGGCTGGGGCCGCAACACCCTCACCCGCAAGATTCGCGAGCACGGGCTCGAAGCCTGACAGGAAAAATTGCTCAAGGGACGTATCGGCAAGTTCGCGAGCCGATTACAGAGCCCTCGCAAAGAGGCGCGACAAGAGCAACAACCCTGTAGGAGCGAGCTTGCTCGCGATTGTGCCCGCACTGCGGCTGGCGGCCACACCGGTTATTGCTGACCCTCTCGGCTTCGGCGGGGTTTGCCCGATGATACCCGAGCGCTGTGCAGGCATTATCGCGAGCAAGCTCGCTCCTACAGGCTCCGGCACTCGCCTTCGTTTGCCTTGACGACTTTTGGCGAGTCGACGAGAAACCGGCGCACACGGGATTTCTGCTCGCGTTTCGATCCGGGAGACATGGTCAGGCCGTCGCGGCGGTTTCCCCGGTGCAATAGAGGTAGGCCGACTCGAGATCATCGGCCTCGAACCGCGCGCAGAGCTCCGCAACGCTCCCCGCAGCGGCGATCCGGCCGTCGTGCAGGATCGCGATGCGGTCGGCGAATTCCGCGGCATCGGTGAGCAGGTGGGTGCTGAACAGGACGCTGGCCCCCTCGGCGCGCCGGACTTCGAGCGCCTGTCGCAGACGCACGCGCGCCGCCGGATCCAGCCCGTCCATCGGTTCGTCGAAGATCAGTAACCGCCGGCCGGAGGCGATGCAGGCAGTCAGTCCGAGCAGTTGGCCCATGCCCTTCGAGTAGGTCGCGACCGGACGCGCCAGCGCCTCGGCGCCCAGACCCAACGCCGCCGCAACCTCGCGCGCGCCGCGGTCCGCCGGCCCGACGCGGTACAGGGACAGCATGTAATCGAGGAATTCGCTGCCGCTCAGGTAGGTCGGTGGCTGGAAGCGTTCGGGGAGATAGGCGACCGCCGCGCGGGCGCGGCGATCGGTGTTCGGGCGGCCGGCGAGGGTAATCGTGCCGCCGTGCGCGGCCCGCAGATCCAGAATGGTCCGGATCAGGGTCGACTTGCCGGCGCCGTTGGCGCCGACGAGGGCCACCGTTTCGCCCGATTGCACGGCGAGATCGACGCCCGCGAGCACCGTGCGCCTGCCTTCACGGCGGCTGACCGACGCTACGCGTAGGACATCTTCGTCGACAACTTTCATACCGCGGGATCACATTTCCCGGGCACGCTACTGCATAAGATACGTCGGCACGCAGTTCGTCGGGTTCTGATCGATATTCCAGATTTGATTGCCGTTGTCGTCTACAGAGCAACTGGAGTCGGAGTGCGCGAGTTCCACGAACGGTGAATCGGCATCGAGCGCATTCCGCAAACTTCCAGTGTCCGGCTCACCGTCATCGAGCTTTACGTCGAGTTCTCTCGCGATATCCGCAGGAACGAATCGACCCATGTGCAGCAGCAATCGCGGCGGCGGGTCAGTATCGGTGTCCTCATAGCCATCATCCCGTGCTAACACCAGGACACCATTGAAAACGTTGATCGGGGAGGTATCGGCCGTGGATTGAGAACTCGATCCTTCGTAGCTCCCTTTGATGAACCCAGCTTTGGACAGGTGTTCCCACACTGCATTCACTTCTGTCCAGTTTGCATCGATCACGCCGTTAGCGCCGTCGCCGGAAGGATCGCCGCCGGTTGTGACATTGGCCTGGATCGCGTTGTCGGCATCGGCTTGCGGCATGTCGCCAGGCACAGCGCGGTATCGATCAATGAAGCCGAAATAAGCAGCCTGAATACCGGCCTGCTGATCCGCCAGGTTCCGCACTCGCGCGCTCGAGATCAACTCCTGTCCCTTGAGTACGCCGCCCAGCAGGAGGCCGATGATCACCAGAACCACGGCGATCTCGACCAGCGTGAAACCTTTCTGTCGTTGCTTCAGTTGCATTGTGACTCCCCGCCTGGCGGACGGTTGGTTGTTACCGCCGCGTTCGCATGGCATTCCGTTTGCCGCGTCGGGCGTCGCGAGCGCCCGGGTGTTGTGTCGGATCGCCGACACAGCGTCGGCGTTTCGACGTCAGATAACCGTCATTCATGGTCGGCGACCGAGGCCGCGGCGCATTATCGCCGCGTCATTCTCCCTGCGAAAGTGCCTCGAGGCGTCGCTCCAGAAACCGCACTTCGCGGGGATCCTCGATCTCGCCGCTGGCCAGCAGGCCACCGATCAGGATCCGTGCGGCTTCGTATTCGCCCATGTCTTCAAGCAGGAGAATCTGCAAATCCCGTGCCCAGTACGGCACGTCCATGCCCTCGGTGTGTTCGGCGAGGTCGCGGGCATAGCGCAGGGCGAGGTCGAGGTCCTCGAGGCGGTGTTTTGCCAGCAGCGTGCTCTCGGCGAGCCAGCGCCAGCGCGCACCGGGATCCTCGAGAAAGGCCTCGTGGACGAAATCGAGCATGATCCGCTGGCGGGACGGATCGGACACCTGGCCGTAGAGGCGCACCGCCAGCGACAGCGGATACTCGCTCGTGGGCGCGAGCATAAGCCAGCGGTCGAGCCAAGCGCGTAGACGGCCGTAATCGAGTTCGCGGTAGGGCACGCTGTGCCCCGGTTGCTGATCGAAGTACTGCAGCCAGAGCGTCCCCGCGCGCGCCAGCGCGGCCGGCTCGCCGAAGGCCGAGACGCGCAGCAGGGATACCGGCGGGGCGGGCGGCAACGCGTGGCGCTCGCTACTCGGTGTCGGTGCGAAGCCGTACCACAAAAGCTGAGCGGTCAGCGCCAGCGCGAATGCGCCCTGAACGCCCACCGGTACCGCGCGGAGGGGGCGTGTTGGCGTCCGGGCCGCGGCGAGTCGTGCCGGCAGTCGCATCAGAACTCGCGGCGGTAGAGATCGAAGGCTGCCGCCGCAGCCAGCAGCGCGCCGTAGACCAGGGTCTGACCGAGCACCGGCCACAGCAGCACAGGGTCGAACCCGGCCGTGCCGAGCCAACCGGCGTCCGTGAAGCGGTGCAGGCCGGGCATGACCCAGGCGATCAACGCGATCCCGGATTCGACGAAGGCCCGGAACGCCCCCTCATGCACGAACACGGGATCGCGTGCGAGCAGGAGCAGTGCGTCGAGCCCGCGGGCCAGCAGATAGAAAGCGGCGAGCGCGGCGAGCGCGGTCACCGGCTGGCGGAAAGTAAACGCGAGCAGCAGGCCGAGCGCGGCGATCAGCCACGCCTCGCAGGCGAGCGACACGGCCCAGCCGGCGACGGCCAGTGGCGGCGACCAGAGCAGCAGCGGCAGCGCGCAGGCGGCGGCCAGGGCAACGGCGATCAGAGCGAAGGCGGCGAGCTTGCCCAGCACGTAGTGGCTGCGGGGCGCGTCCAGCGCGAGCACGAGATCCAGCGTGCGGTCGTCCTGCTCACGCAGACAGGCGGATACGGCGAACAGGGCGATCAGACCGACCGCCCCGGCGCGCAGGCTCGCGGCGAGCAGTACCGCCTGCACGGCGGCGTGCTCGGTCAGGGCAACCGCACCGGCCAGGCCGGTCAGGACGAACGCGAACACCAGCAGAAGGCCCGCCAGCACGAGCAGGCGACTGTGCCGTGCCTGGCGCA
Source organism: Halofilum ochraceum (assembly GCF_001614315.2). Classification (NCBI taxonomy): domain Bacteria; kingdom Pseudomonadati; phylum Pseudomonadota; class Gammaproteobacteria; order Chromatiales; family Ectothiorhodospiraceae; genus Halofilum; species Halofilum ochraceum. The sequence continues at coordinate 109,054 of NZ_LVEG02000017.1, read as the reverse complement.
GGGTGAAACGCGCGATCGTCGCGACCAATGGCGGGGCCTCCGGCGTCTGCGTACCTCACGGGCATCAGCCATGCCCGCCGAGCGGTTGCGGGGAATTGCAATCGCCCCCGTTTACAGCCTGACAAGATACCATGAGGGGTGCCATCGGGCTCGCCGTGGCGGGATGTGGTGCGGCATTTGCTTGATCCCGGGGACGGATACCGGTTCGTTCGGGCATATCCTTTCCGGATTCCGGCTGCCGACTGCGTACGGGCTACAAGGCTTTGGCGGCGCGCCGTAGCACGTAGGCCGGCTTGCGACCGAAGGGAGCCAGCCGGCATTTTCGGGGACGATACCTGGTCTGCCGGCTGTTGCCTTCGGCAAAAGCCGGCCTACGGGCGAAATCGGGCATCATCGCCAACAGCGTAGAGCAGTTCCGGATCAGTCAGTCTCGAGAAGGAGGGGCGCAGTGCTTCCATGGATTCAGCACCACTCGCAGCGTCACCGCCTGCTGGCACTGGCGCTGCTGGCGCTCCAGGTCGCCCTGCTCGCGCCGGACGAGCCGGCGGTCGTGACCGCCGCCACGCTCGTGCACTTCGGGCTGATCATCCTGTGGCAGCCATTCTGGCAGGGATCGACCGAGGTCAACCGCCGGGCGGCCATCGCGACCCTGGTGGTCGGCACGGCGGTGGTGCTGCTGAGCAGCTGGCTGCTGCTCGCCGCCTGGCTGCTGGTGCTGCTCGGCCTGATCGGTGGCGAGCAGGTCGGCAGCCGGCGCGACCAGCTCGTGCAGTGGCTCGTGATCCTGTACCTGCTGATGGCACTGCTGATCGGCGTCACGCCACCGCTGTTCGCGGTCGAGGCCAACGGCGATAACGCGCTCTGGACGGTGATGGCCGCGGGCGGCTCGATTCCGCTCCTGCTGCTGTTCATGCCGGCCGCTTCACCGCCCGCATACCTGCAGCGCTTCGACTACCTGCGCAGCCTCGCGATCACGCTCCTGGCGCTGCTGATGGCCGCCGGCGGCGTGCTGTGGACCTATCGCACGGGCACGCCCTACGCGATCACGCTCGTACAGACGACGCTGTTCGTCGCGGGCCTGATCCTGGTGATGAACTGGGTCTGGCGCCGCAAGGCCAGCCATACCATGTTCCAGGTGCTCTGGAACCGGTACCTGCTCAACATCGGCACGCCGTTCGAGCACTACCTCGTCAGCCTCTCGGGGCCCGCTGCCACCGGACTCGGTCCCGACGATTATCTGGACCAGGCCGTCACCGCGATGTCCGAGCTCGAATGGGTTCAGGGCGTGGAGGTGCGCGGACCGGCTCGTGAGCGCCTGATCGGTCAGCGCACGGAGCACGCCACCGAGGGCTACGACGATACCGCCCCGCTGATCGTCTACACGGCGAACGATCCGGGCCCGACACTGCGGCTGCATATCCAGCTGCTGGCGCGCCTGATCCAGCAGCTTTATCACTCGCGCCTGCACGAGGTCGAGCTGCGCAATCAGGAGAAGGTGCGGGCCGTCCACGAGACCGGCGCGCGGCTCACGCACGACATCAAGAACCTGCTGCAGTCGCTGCAGTCGCTGTCGGCCGCAGTCGCTTCCTCGGGGGAAGAGCGCAGCGCCGAAGCGCTGCAGCTGGTCCAGCGGCAGTTACCCGACATCAACCAGCGCCTGCAGTCGACGCTCGAGAAGCTGCGCGAACCCGCCGCGGTCGAAAATGATGATTCGGTCGCCGTAAGCGATTGGTGGGAGGGCCTCCGACGCCGCTACGCCGACGGCGCGGTCACATTCGAGGGTGAAGCGGATTCGGGCCTCGAGGTGCCACGCGATCTGTTCGATACGGTGGCCGAGAATCTTCTGGAGAATGCCCGCTACAAGCAGGCGACCGACCGGAAGGTCACGATCCGCGCACGGCTGTCGAGCACGGCCGAGGCCGTTGCACTGGAGATCGAGGACACGGGCGCGCCGATGCCCGAGGCCACGGCCCGCAACCTGTTCAACGGCGCGGTCCAGTCGGCGGGGGGCCTGGGTGTCGGGCTGTACCAGTGCGCCCGCCTGGCGCAGTACCACGGGTTCGATCTGCGCCTGACGGATAATGAATCGGGGCTGGTGCGGTTTCGGCTGAGCGGGGCGCCGGCGGCTCAGAGCGCGTAGACGACATCAACAGTCGTCTGACCCGTGGGCCAGTCGCCGTCGGGGCATGTCTGGCCGGTGATGCGCCCGCCGTCGCAGCGCTCGTCGTCATTATCCGCGTCGAAGCGCTGCGCGATCCCGACGGGGACATCGGTAATCAAAAGCTTGTGACCAAACGCGCCGTTCTCGCCCGCCCCCGTGAAAAATGCCGCCACGAGACCACCGTAAGGGTGTTCCGGTGCAGCGGCGTCGTTGGGCGTCTCGGGATTGCCGTCCAGCATGCCGGCGGCGCGCAGATGCTGCCACGCCATGCACCGCTCATCCGTGTCTGTGGAACACCCGTCCCAGTCGCTCTCGATGTTGGTGCCTATGAGGCCATCGCCCCCGCCATCGTTCTGCGTGCTCTCCAGACGATCCGACGCGTCCTCGAAGTCGCCCGGCAGGGCGTCGAAGCGGTCACGGAAATTGTGGAAGGCACCCCGGTACTCGCGGATCTGCTGACGGAACGACTTGTACTCCGCGCTCTCGATCAATGAACGCCCCTGCAGCACGGCGCCCAGGATGATGCCGATCACCACCAGCACGACCGCGGCCTCGACCAGCGAGAAACCGCGCGCCCTTCGATTCCGACTGGCTCCAAAGATCGGGCGCATAAGGGATAGCCCATAAGGGGGATTTTCCGCGCAGCGATTGCCCTGAACCCAGGCGGGCGGCCACCGTGGCCTGCGCCGCCAAGGATTCTAACCTTTTCGCCGGTGACTGCAGAGCCGGATTCGCCGCCACTGCGGCAGCCAACGCGGGACCGCCAGCTTGGTCACTGCCGGGGCAAGCGCCCGACATCGACCATCCGGGCTTTCAGAATCGGCGTCGGCAGCCAGATCAGCATGTCGTCGAACCGCCCGTCGTCCGCCTCCGGTGTGCGGAAATCCGCCGCCACATACGTGTCGTCCGTATTGTCGTCGATCCAGTCGCAGTTCTCGGTTTCGTCATCGGAAAAGCCGTTTGCGGGTGCACCGCCGGAGCCCGGGCAGACGAAGCCATCCTCGGTCCAGACCTGATCGCCTTGAGGCCCAAAAGATACGACAACAGCCGGCGTATTGGTGGTGATCGTCCCGCCGGCTCCATCCTCCACAGTGAGGTCACCATCACCGTCACTTTCACTACTTGACAAAGCGAAACTGCTACCGGTATCGCTATCCATTCCGTCATCGTCTACCGGTCCATCCGCGAAATCCTGCGTCACGCGGTATAGGAGCGGATTATCCCAGGCATCGCGGCGACCAACGCCGAGTTGCCGCCATGGCAGAGCGCCCTCTTCCGCCGAACAATCGGTCCCCGCATCCGGGTCTTCCGGATCTTCGTTCCCATCAGGTGGATACTCGGAAGGATCAAGATCCACCGGGCACGGCAAACGTCCCTCCGACAGCGCAAACCCGTACAAGGCTTCGCGAACCTCGACCATCTGGCGCTGTTGCTCGCTGCGCCGCGCCTGTTGGGTGGTCGCATCCAACGCAGCAATCCCACCTCCCACCAGAAGGCCGACGATCACCAGCACGACCGCCAGCTCGATCAGAGAGAAGCCGCCATTACTACGGCGAGATCGAGCGCATCCACCCATATTTCTCACTCGTGGGAGTTTCGAACACATCGTCCCCAGGCGGATAGTCAGCGCTGTAGGCGTCGATTTCAGGGGGGACACCGAAAATCACGGCTTGACCGGTGAGACCATCCAGCGTTAACAGCTCGCCAGAGCCTGCATCGGAGCATGCCGAGCCTTCACCGGCACAGGCCTCCGCAACCGCGTAGTAGATGTAATCGTTCCACCCGTTCGCATCAATCCAGTCGGGCAGAATCCCGTTGTCATCGCAGACGAAATGCGGTGAACGATCATCGCCCGCGTCCTCAGGACCGCCAACTGGTATACGACCGCGGTAGGTGCCGTCCTTGCAGGTGTCATTGCCTCCCAGTTCCGCGGCAGTAGGAAAGTACCCGTGCTCTGCGTAGAAATCGGCCAACGTTGCGGAAACATCTTCGATGACATGCGAGGGAACCCGCGCAAGCAACGTGTCGGCAGTGAGCCCAATGACTCGATCATTGCAATCCTCGATATCCACGCAATCAACGAACGAAATCGCTTCATCGACTGTTTCAGCTTCAGCATTCTCGTCTTCGAGATAGGCCCGCGGATCAGTGTTGGGGCGCTTTGCAAGTTCAGACTGACCTTCAATCGGGTCACCGGCAAGAATCAGAACAGCTGCGTAGGACGTTCCACTAATGGAAAGATCTCCAGTTGTGTCGGGATTGATTCGCGATGCTGGTGGGATCAGCGGATCGTTCGCGAAATCGCCATCTATGGCGTACCAAATGTTCGACGCACTGTCGGCATTCAAACCAGAAATATCGATCGTGCGCCACGGCAAACGACCAAGGTACACCGGATCCGGATTCCCCTTACAATGATTCCCAACTTGCCCGGCCTGAGGATCGGATTTCTCCCGCGTATCCGGACACGGCAATGCTCCAGGCTTGTTGTTGGCGCCACCAAACTGTGCATAGGCCAACACGGCGTTACGCGCATCGGCAAGACTTCTAGATACCCCCGGATCGTGCGGGTCGGTGTGGGCCGTAGGTGAGCGAGCGCTTACAAACAACGTCGCCGCCCCGACCACCAGAACCAGAAGCGTCAAGAGCAGCGCAAAACCACTCTGGTGTCGCCACTCCGGTTGCGTTTCAATCACCCTGGACATCGACGACTTCCCCACTCTCGGGATCCCAGGTCTGACCGGGTTTCAGGCGCACCTGTTTGCCGTCCGGCAGAGTGACCACGACGGTGGCGCCTTCGACGCGGCCGGCGGCGAGGCCTTCGCCGACTGCGGTGCCCTGGAGTGTATTGCCGCTGTTGACCCAGACCGCGGATGGGCCCTTGCTGCGGCGTACGAAACCGCGCAGGTGCACGCGCGGCGGGGGTTTCGGGGCTGCGGTGGCCGCTGGTTCCGGCTCGGGTTCGGGCTCGCGTGCGAGTTCTTCCGCGGTCGCTTCGGCGCGTATGCGGTCGAGGCGTTCGCGCTGCTCGGGGGTGGTGAACAGGCTGGGGCCGGCCGCGGATACCGGGATGGCCGCGAGCAGGAGGACGGCCGCGGCCAGGCTCGGTAGCACGCTCGATGGCCGGTACCCGCAGCCGCGAATGGTGCGGTCTCCGCGCCCAGGCTGGTCCCGGCGATACGGGTTGTCCACGCGGCTATTCCTCATCGGTGTCCAGGCGCAGCGTATACCAGTTGAGTTCGCAGGCGGCGTTGACGTTCGCGCTGCGCGCGTCGAAGCGCAGGTTGCCGTTGCGGGTCATTGTACAGCCGGACAGCGACAGGAGGCCGTCGCCGCGCTGATCGAGGCGCTCCAGCAGTTCGACGACGTCGTATTCATGCAGCGCGCCGATCTCTAGGCGCATGGGCGTGCGGTACAGGTGCAGACGGCTGGAGCCGCTGGCTCGATCATGCGCCACGCCAGTGCGCTGGCCAATCTCGTAGCGCAGGGTGGGGAGTTTCAGATCGGCGTTGATGGACTGCAGCGCCTCGATCCACGTAAGGCGGCCCTCTTCGCCGATCCAGCCGCGCTCGGACATGTCGCGGAACCGGTCCGCGTATTGCCGGTAGACGGCCTGGTTGTCGCTCGCGTTCCGGTATTGATTGGCCGCCCGGGCGAGATCGCCGCGGGCGCGGTTGAACGCGCGCTCGCGTTCGGCCAGCCAGTCCGAGGCGAGCCAGACGGTGGCGGCCAGCACCGCCAGGCCCGCAGCGGCGGCGATCAGTGATCCGGCAAGATTGCGCACGGTCGGATCAGCCATCGGCCGGCTCCCCGTCATCCGCCGTGAGCCGCAATTCCAGCGCGAATTCGCCGCTCTGGTTCGTCTGCTTGCTCGCGGTCGTGCCGCTGTCGCCACTCACACCGCTGCCAGGGGCGAGATCGAACGGGGCGCGGGCGACCGCGACCGTGCCGAGGTCGGCATTGCGTAGTGTCTGCACGAAGCCCTCGAAACGGCTGATCGCACGGCGGTAGTCACCGTCGAAACCGGATACGTGGCCGCCGATCTCAACGACCGGCCCCATCCCCGCGACTCCGTTGGCGCTGGTGTTCAGCCCGCTGCTACGTCCGCCCTCTTCGGCGATCCCATCAGCACGGGTCCATTGCAGGCGTTCGAGCGTAAGCGCCGGATGCTCGGCAAGGATGTCTCCGAGTGTGTCCATCAGGGGCTTTGGTGTCTGACGCGCCCCCGTGTCCACTTCGGTCATCAGGTCGACCGCGGTCTTGACGTCGACGGCGCGGTAATCGAACTCGTCGAGCTGGCTCAGGCGCTCTTCGTACAACTGCTCGAACCTGGCTTCTCGCGCCTGGGCCTGAACGATCCCGCTCTCGTACGCTTGACCGCGCACCCATGCGCCACCGGCCACCGCCACCGCGGCGAGGACGGCACCCGCGGCGAGAGCCCACAGGCCGACGCGGGCGCGCTGCACGAAGAAGAAATGCCGCAACCGCGCGAGCCCGTAATGGTTGGCCGGGCGACGGCGGCTCAACAGGAGCTGGGCGAAGATCGTATCGGCATACGGTCCGGAGACCTCGTCGCGGTCACCGACGCTGGCCGCCAGATCGGTTAGCGAGACGAGGTGGCAATTGACGACGGCGCTGCTGGCGAGGCGTTCACGCAGCGCGGCGTGTGCGTCGCTGTCGGCGAGGACGTAGGTATCCACTGGCCGGCCGTGTCCGCGAAAGCGCTGGTTCTCGAGGAAATGCAGCGTCTGATGGAGTTCGTCGTGGACAAAATCGGCGTACTCGGCGACGCCGTCATAGCGACCCGGGACCAGGCGCGAGAAACGCAGGCGGCCGTTCTCGTAATACGACTGGCGAAGCGTACTCGGTACCTGCTGACTGACGACAAGCACGCGTTCGGAGCGCGCGGCACCGAGGTGCGGCAGCAGGTATTCGCCGACCAGCGGCAGCGAATGGATCCCCTTCAGCGGGACCTGGGCCTCGGCGAGGATATCGAGCCAGACGCGGAGCAGTTCGGGGTTGGTCAGCCCCGCCACCAGCACGCGGTCATCGCGCCGCCCCTGGCGCTCGCGGCCCTGGCAGGTGATATACGTGTAATCGCTGTTGCGGAAGTGCTTGCGGGCCGTGCGTTTGTACAGGTGCGCGCGCTCACGGCCGATCACATGCGGCACGTGATCGATGTGGAACTCCTCCTCGATCACGTCGATCAGCATCTGCAGCGGCGTGCGCGGCGCCTCGCGCAGCCACTGCCGGAACTGCTCACGCCCCTCCTCGTCGGGCTCGAACGCCTCGATGCGCCGGAACGCGCCGGCCCGCCACTCGTAGGCGAGGATGCGATGGCCGGGGAAGAAGAGCAGGCGTTTCACGTCAGTAATCCAGCGTCGCGATCGTGTCGTAGATCGGCCCGAGCACGGAGAACATGATCCAGCCCACCAGGCCGCCGAGGAACACGGTCAGCACCGGCTGGATCGCCGGTTCCAGGCGCTCGACCGCCTCGCGCACCTCGCGGGCGTAGAAGTAGCTCACGTTGCGCAGCGCTTCGTCGAGCGCGCCGGTGCTCTCGCCCACGCGCATCATGCGCACCACGAACGGCGGGAACAGGCCGGTGCGGGCGAACGCCTCGCCGAGCGTCTGACCTTCGCCGATGTGGCGATGCACCCGGTCGACGGCTTCTTCGAGCACGGCATTGTCCATCAGGGCGCGCGACAGGCGCAGGGCGTCTAGCACCGTGATACCCGCGCCATACATCAGCGCGAAGTAGTTCGAGAAGCGCGCCAGGCGGATCTTGTACATCAGGTCGCCGAACAGCCATACCCGCAGTTTGAAGCCATCCCAGGCAAACCGGAAACGCGGGCTGTTGCGCGACAGATACCGGATCACGGCCGGCGTGACGAGCGCCACCAGCAGCAGCACATACCACCAGGCGACGAAGAAGTCGGATACGGCGATCAGCGCGCGCGTGTGCGCCGGCAGTTCACTGCCCACCGACTGCAGGAAGGAGGTCAGCTTCGGCACGAGGTACACCATCAGGAAACCGACCGCCGCGCCGACCACGGCGAGCACGATCAGCGGATAGACCATCACCCGGCGCACGTAGGCGACGATCTCGTCCTGCCAGCGGAGCATCTCGCCGAGATCCTGCAGCACCCGCGGCAGACTGCCACTCTCCTCGCCCACGCGGATCATGGAGATGTAGACGCTGCCGAACACGTGCTCGAAATCGGCGAGGGCGCCGGAGAAGGTCTTGCCGCCCTCGATCGCCTCGACCAGTTCCGCGACCACATCGCGGAAGCCCGGGTCGTCGATGGTCGAGCCCAGATCCGACAGGGCATCCACCATGGGCACGCCGGCATTGAGCAGCTGCTCGAGATGGAACGAGAAGTTGATGAGTTCGGCGCGTGGCGTGCGGCGGAAGCGCTGGAACAGGGTGACCCGGCGCACCTCGCGCGAGTCGATGAGATCGAGCCCCATGCGCCCGAGGCGCATCTCCAGATCGGTGAGGTTCGCCGCATCGAGGGTGCCGGTGACCCGGCGCCCCTGCTGGTCCATGGCTTTGTATTTGTAGGTGTCCATGGTTCAGGACGCCAGCAATGGCTGTAGGTCGGGCTTCAGCCCGACACCAGCGTGTCGGCGTGCACTACGGGTCCATTGCCGGTGCCCACCCCGATCGAACGGATTTTGCCGCCGGCCCGTGAACCCCGCAGAACGCCGCGCTTCGGCAAAAAGGGCACGCTGGGCAGCCCGACACCGGGGTGTCGGGCTGAAGTCCGACCTACGGTGTTCAGCCGCCCGGCCGATCAGACCGGCGCCTTCGGTGCGAACCGCAACGTCCGCAATGATGGATTGCACGTCCATACACTACACCCGACTCGTCAGATCGACGACGCGGGCGACCTCTTCCAGCGAAGTCGTGCCCTCGAGTGCGCGGCGGGCGCCGTCCGCCGCGAGCGTCTGGAAGCCCTTGTCGTAGGCGGCGGCGGAGAGCTCCTTGAGCGTCGAGCGGCGGGCGATCAGGTCGTCGAGATCCGCATCCATGCGCAGGACCTCGAGCAGGGCAAAACGCCCGCGATAGCCACGGCCATCGCACCGGCTGCAGCCCACGGGGCGATACAGCGTGTGATCGCCGTGCGCCTCCAGGGCCAGCAGGCGGCGCTCCGCGGCGTCCGGAGAATAGGGCGCCCTGCAGTGCTCGCAGAGCCGGCGGACCAGACGCTGGCCCATGACACCGATCATGTTGCCGGCGATGACGTCCGGCAGGATGCCGATATCGAGCAGGCGCGGGATCGCGCCGAGCGCGGAGTTGGTATGCAGCGTGGAGTAGACCTGATGGCCTGTCATGGCGGCGCGGAAGGCCATGCTCGCGGTCGGCTCGTCGCGGATCTCGCCGACCAGCATGATGTCCGGGTCCTGGCGCATGAGGCTGCGGATGCCATTGGCGAAGTCCAGCTTCGCGGCCTCGTTGACGGCGCTCTGGCGCACCAGCGGCATTGGATACTCGACCGGATCCTCCAGCGTGACGATATTCACGCTTTCCTGGTTCAGGTGGGAAAGCATCGAATACAGCGTGGTCGTCTTGCCGCTGCCGGTCGGGCCCGTGACCAGGATGATGCCCTCGGGGCGCGACATCATCAGGTTGAGGGTGTCCATCGTTTCTTCATCGAAGCCGAGCGACGGCAGCGGCCGGATGCCCTTGTGCCGATCGAGCACGCGCAGGACGATGTTCTCGCCATGGGTCGTGCGCACCGCTGAGACGCGGAAGTCGATTACGTGCCCACCGATCGACAGCGAGATGCGCCCGTCCTGCGGCGCACGCGTCTCGGCGATATTCATGTCCGACATCACTTTGAGCCGCACAGCGATCGGCGACCAGAAGTGCGCATGCAGGCTGCGGATCTGGCGCAGCACACCGTCGATGCGGTAGCGGATGCGGACGAAGCCTTCCTCGGGCTCGAAGTGGATATCCGAGGCGTCACGTTTGACAGCGTCGGCGAGGATGGCATCGACGAGGCGCACCAGCGGCTGGCTGTATTCGCCCGACTCGGCGTTGAGGCTGGCGTAATCGATCTCGCCGGTCTCGATCTCGTGCAGGATGCCGTCGACCGACAGTTCGTAGCCGTAGAAGCGATCGATGGCCTCGTCGATCTCGACCTCGCCGGCCAGCAGCGTGCGGATCTCGATCGCGCTGCCGACGTACGCACGGACCCGGTCGAGCGTCACCAGGTTGAACGTATCGGCCATGGCGATATAGAGCGCTTCCTCATCAGCGCGCCAGCTGATGGGGACGATCCCGAAGCGTTTGGCCTGCTCCTTCGGGATGCGGGCGAGCGCCTCGCGGTCCGGGACCGCGTGGGCGAGGTCGATGCTCTCCTGCCCGAGGGCCTCGCCGAGCTGTTCGCGCATGACCGCCTCGGTCACGAAACCGAGGCGGATCAGGATCCGGCCGAGCGGCTCACCGTCCCGGTCCTGTTCGGTGAGCGCGATCCGCAGCTGGTCGCCGCTGACGATGCCCGCCTCGACGAGGCGTTCGCCGAGGCGCCGGGGCGGGGCGGCCTGCCGTTGCTCGGTCTCGGTCATGGGCGGAGGCTTTCCAGGCGGCGGCGGGCGGATTCCAGCGGGAAAGAGGCGGAACCGTCACCCGCCAGTTCCAGGGCGCGGTCATAGTACTCCACGGCCGATTCCCGCTTACCCAGTTGATCCAGCGCCACGGCGAGATTGAACGCGTAGTCCGCCTCCTGCGGGGCGCTGCGGAACGCCTCGAAGTACGCCGACTGCGCCTGCGACCAGCGGTCCTCGCGCGCATACAGGTTCCCCAGGGCGTAGCGCAGCGCGTGGGCGTTCGGGTCCTGTTTCAGGAGCGTTTTGAGTTCACTCTCGAGCTGGCGCGGATCGGCGGTGCTCTGCAGGCTGGCGAGACCGGAGCGCGCGTACGGGTCGCGCGGGTGGTCGGCCAATACCCGGCGGTAATGTTCAATCGCGGCCGCGGCGTTGCCCTGGCGCTGGGCCACCGCGGCCGCGCCCAGGCGGGCGTCCCGGTTCGACGGGGCGAGGTCGAGCGCCTTGCGGTAGTGCCGTCGCGCCGCCATGAGGTCACCGCCACGCAGCGCCTGGTAGCCTTCCTGCAGGGCCTGGCCGAGCGGGGAACGGCCATCGGCGCTGCCGGTGCTGCGCACCATCGGCGCGTCGCCCGTCTCCGCGGCGGTCCGCGTCTCGTCGCTCGACGCGCTCGTGCCACGGGATGGATTCGAGGCCGGCTTGGCGTTATCGCTTTCCGGCGCCGTGGCGTCCGCTGCGCCCGCACTGGCATTCGCCTGCGCGGTGGTGGATCCGGAGGCGGAATCCGTTTCCGCACTGGCAGTGCTGCTCGCGGCCGTACCCGCGTCGCCCGCGGTCGCCCCTTCGTTCGCCGCGGCGCTACCCTGCTCCGGCGTCCCGTTGGCGGCGTCCGCGGGATTGCCGTCACCGCCGTCGGCGGCAGCGGCCTGTGCGGCCGCGGCATCTCCCTCCGCGGCGCCGGTATCCGCCCCGACGCTATCGGAGTCGGCGCCATCGGGGGCGGTAGCGGCGCTGTCGGCTGCTGCCGTTGTGAGCGCATCGTCGGTTGCCGGATCGGCGTCGGCATCGCGCTCGGCTACCGGGTCGGTCACCGGCGCGGTCGCGGGGTCCGGGGTGTAGCGCACAAGCTCCTGATCAACCGCGCTGCGGGTCGACTCATAGTAGTACCAGCCGCCCACGACCAGCCCGCCCAACAGCATGAGCGCAACCAGCGTATACAGGGCGGCGGTACGGATGACCCGCCGTCCCGGGGCGCCGCCGCGAAAGACGGCCTCGGCGCGGGCGGGCCCTTCGAGGCCAGCGCCGGCGGTCTCGCCGCTCGCCTCCAGGGCGGTCGCGGCATCGGGATCCAGATCGAACTCGTCCACGCCGGCACGCGCGGTGCCATTGTCGTCGGTAGCCGGGCGCCGGTTCACCGGCTCGGCGATGTCATTGCCGCGTGCGGAACCGGCGCGGCGCAGCGCATCGAGCAGGAGGCTCACGGCTGCTCCGGGGAGTCCGACTCGATTTCTGGCCTCCGCAGGTACTGGCGGAAGCGTTTCATATCGCCGTCCAGATTCGCCTGATCGACGACGGTCGGGCGCAGGAAGATGATCAGTTCGGTCTTCTCGACCCGGTCGTCGCGATACGAGAACAGGTTACCGACCAGGGGCAGATTGCCGACCAGGGGCACGCTGCGCTCGCTCTGGTCGATGCTGTCCTGCATCAGACCCCCGATCACGGCGACCTGGCCGGAGTTCACGCGCAGCAGCGACTCCATTTCGCGGACCTGGATCTCGGGCACCTGGTTGGTTACACCGGCCTCTGCGAGCGAGGGGTTCGGGTCCTCGACGAACCCGAGGATGCGCGACACGGTCGGTCGGGTATTGAGCAGGACCTCGTCATCGGAACCGATATACGGCGTGACGGTCATGACGAGACCGACCGGGACGGTATTGATCTGACTGTCGAAGACGGTGTTGGTAACCCCTTCGTCCAGCGTCTGCTCCACATCAACCGTGAAGTACACACGGTTGTCGACGACCTTGAGGATGGCAAGCTGATTGTTCAGGGCCATGATCTTCGGGCTCGACATGACGCTGACGTCACCGAAGGTCTCCAGCGCGCGCACGGTGGCCTGGAGTTCCCCGCCGCCGAGGTCGGTGTCCACGAAGGTGGCGAGCGCGTTCGGTGCGCTGCCAAGGGAACCGGCGGTCAGGTTCTGCTCCAGCAGATCGAGGCCACCGACCGAACTGGAGATGTAACTCCAGTCGACACCGGCCTGGTATTGATCGCTGAGTTCGACCTCGACCACGGTGGCCTCGATCAGTACCTGGCGCCGGGCGCTCTCCATGACGCGATCGAGGTAACGCTGCACCTGCTCATGCTGGCGCTGCGTCGCCCGGACCGTGACGTAACCGGCCTCGCGGTTGATCATCAGATAGCGCCGCTCGTCGGACCGCTCCCCGGCGTCCTCGACCTCGACGCCGAGCATGCCGGAGAGATTGCGCTCCAGGGTGCTCCAGAACTGGTTATCGCTCTCGTTCTCGAGGCTGGTGCTCGAATTGTTCGTCCCGGAAGAACCTCCGCCGGAGCCACTACCACCGCTACCGTCCTCGCCGAATCCCGTGGAGGTGATCTGGGTCGCGGTCTCCACGGTACTGGTCGCATTGCGCGAGAGGTTCACGTAATCGACGGGGTAGCTTTCGAGATACGGCTCGTCGGCGGCGATGCGCAGGTAATCGTCGTCGAGCTCATAACGGATCGCGGCCTGATACGAAATCCGCTCGAGCAGACGTGGCAGGGTTTCGTCGATCGCGTTGAGGGTGACCTCGCCCTGGATATCACCGGCGATGTCGATCTCGATATCGGCATCGCGCGCCAGTGCGAACAGCAGTTCGCGCACGGGCACCTGATTGACCACCACCGTATAGCGTTCCACCTCTTCGGGTTCGGAGGGCGCCGGCAGCGGGGCGCCGTTGGTCACGGGATCCGGGATGGCGTCATCGGTGGCCGACGCGTCGCCGTCCTGCGACTGTTGCCCGTCGCTTTCAGCCTCGATGTGCCCCTCGGAGGGGCTCGGTGGGCGCGTCACACCGCAACCGGCCAGAAGCGCGAATACGAGCGCGCACAGGCCGATCCGGATCGGGACCGGACTTCCTTCGGTCATTGGCTGTCTCCCCCCGCGGTATTTCCGATTGCGAGATCGGTCTCGATATACCCCGGACCCTCTCCGTTCAGCACGATCCATGCCATGGCCGCGATGACGATCACGGCGGCACCGGCCAGTGCGATGCGTCGCCGCCCGACCCGCGCACGCGTATCCGGTGCCTGGACGTCCCGCGCCGCGCGCCGGACATGGCGCAATCTCAGGGTATGCGTACCCTCGGCGTAGGCCGCCAGCAGGCATTTGTCCGCCAGCACGTTGAGCCGCCGGATCAGGCCCCGGGCATGGCGGTTGAGCGCGCGCGCGATGCGCGGACCGAACAGGTCAGGGCCGCGATAGCCGGCGGCACGCAGACGGAAATTGAGGTACCGGGCGACATCCTGCCGCTCTAGGGGCCGCAGGTCGAATGAGTGGGTGATGCGCTCGCGCAGTTGCCGGATCTCGTTGGCGTCGAGATTGCGGTCGAGTTCCGGCTGGCCGAACAGCACGATCTGCAGCAACTTCGCATCATCGGTCTCGAGGTTCGACAATAGGCGCAGCGATTCGAGGGTCGCCAGCGGCATGTTCTGCGCTTCCTCGATGAACACCACGACCTGGCGACCGCGCGCATGGCGCTCGACCAGTTCTTCGTGCAGCCGGTGCTGTTGCGCCAGCCGCTCCTCGGCACGGATGTCGAGGCCGAGCTCGAAGGCGACGGCCGGGATCACGTCATCCGGCCCCAGCCCCGGATTGACAAGATAAACGACATCCACGTGCGCGGGCAGCTTCTGCGGGAGCATCCGGCACAGCACGGTCTTACCGCTGCCGACTTCACCGACGACCTTGACGATGCCTTCGCCATTCTCGACCGCCCAGGCCAGGGCTTCGAGGACTGCACCGCGGTCGCCGCCCTCATAAAACACGCGCGTATCCGGTGTAATCCGGAACGGGGGGTGGTCGAGGCCGAAGTGCTCAAGGTACATGCGGCAGCCCCTGTTCGACGGCATGCCGGCCAGTGGCGGTAACCCGGCGCGCCCCGGAGTCCGGTCGCGCCTCCATCCGGGCGACACCGGGAGGCGGGTTCCGCCACGGCCAGGGCGTTCGACTCTCAGCCGATATCAATCATCCCCCAGTCGCTCGATCTTGCTGTAGAGCGTGGTCCGGTTGACGTTGAGCAGCTTGGCCGCGCGACTGAGGTTGCCGCCGGCCAGATCGCGCGCGGCCCGCACGTAGGTTCGCTCGATCTCGGCGAGGTGGCGATCGAGATCGAAGTCGCCGTCGTCGAGCCGGTCGCGGGCGATCTCCTCCTCCGAGCGCGTGTCGGCACCAGCGGATCCAGGCGTGGCCGCGGTCGGGTCGAGTTCGCCCTCCAGCGTGGCCGCGTCGATCGTGCGCCCCGGGTACTTGGTCCCGAGACGGATCACGATATTGCGCAGCTCCCGGACGTTCCCCGGGAAGGGATAGGCCAGCCAGCGCTCGCGGGCGCCGTCGTCGAGCGAGAACGGTGGCACCGTGCCGGTGTAGAAATCCTGGAAGAACGCCAGCAGGCCGAGGCGATCCTCGGCGCGCTCGCGCAGCGGCGGCACGTGGATCGGCAGGATACTGAGGCGATAGTACAGATCCTGGCGAAAACGCCCGGCGTCCACCTCACGCAGCAGCTGTTTGTTGGTGGCGGCCACCAGACGGGCGTTGGCCGTGCGCGGACGCGTCTCGCCCACGCGGTAATACTCGCCCGATTCGATCACCCGCAACAGGCGCGACTGCAGCTCCTGTGGCATCTCACCGATCTCGTCCAGGAACAGGGTGCCGTCGCCCGCCTCCTCGAAGAAACCGGTCCGGGCCTGCGTGGCGCCGGTGAACGCGCCCTTGGCGTGCCCGAAGAGCTGCGCTTCGAGCAGGGTCTCGGTGAAGGCCGAGCAGTTGACGGCCACGAACGGCTGGTCCGCGCGCGAACTGAGCTCATGCAGGCGTTTGGCGATCAGCTCCTTGCCCGTCCCCGACTCGCCCTCGATCAGGACCGGGAACGGCGCATCGCCGAACTGGGCGATCTGCTCGCGCAGCGCCTCCAGGGCGGCGCTCTCGCCGTGCAGTACCGTCTCGGGTGCTTTCTCTTCCGCCTCTTCCTCGGCCTCGATGAGCATGAGCTGGTGGCTGAGGCGCGATTTCAGCAGCTCCGGCTCGCAGGGCTTGGCGATGAAGTCGGCGGCACCCAGGGCAAAGGCATGGCGCAGGTTCGCCGGGTCATCCTGGCCCGACAGCGCCAGCACACGCATGCGGGGATTGTGCGCCAGCAACTCGGGCACCAGCGCGAAGCCCTCGTCGGGCTTATGCGGATACGGCGGCAGCCCGAGGTCGACCAGCGCCAGCACGGGCGTCGGTTCGAGCTGCTGCAGAATCTCGGTGGCCTCGCGCCGCGTCTCCGCCACGTGGACATCGAAATCCGGGCGCAGCATGTAGGACAGGCTGTCCCGGATCAGCGGGTCATCATCGACCAGCAGCAGTCCGGGTTTCGGAGCGGCCGAGCCGGCGGCTTCGTTCGACATTATTCTCTACCGGTAGCGGGCGCCGCGGCGCCGGGCACAGGGCGACGGCGTCGATTATTCGACGTTTGGCGCGCAGACTCAAGTAGATATGTCGGTTTTCCGTCAAACGTGTGCAGAGATTGTCATAAGTGCCCAAGCGTTAGCCCCAGGATTCAACGCCTGCGCGCTCGACTCATGGCGCGGGAAACACCTCCCGCAGATAAATCTGCTCGGAGTCGCCGGCGAAGATACCGAATGTCACCCGTGCCGATGGCTCATCGGTGAAAACGCCATCCCCATCGGTGTCCGCCAGCAGGTGCGGGAAGTCGGTCGCCAGCAGCGCCCGCGTCTCGATCCAGCCGCGGTCGCCCGCGCCCGGGGCCTCGTATCGCACATCAGCCAGACCGCCGGTAAAAAGGATGGAACCGCTCATGACGTCGGGTGTCGGCTGCACGACCGAGGTCGTGCCGTCACCCGAACTCAGATCCACTTCCTGCGTGCCGTCGACCTCGTTGCCGCTGCCGGCGGCTTCGTCCGGATCCAGTTCAATGTCATCTGCCAGCGCCAGGACGGTACAGGTATCGTCACCATTGATCGCCCAGGTCGTACCGGTCCAGTAATCGAGTTGCCAGCGCTGGACGACCGGCGCGACCTCCGGGCCATAGGCATCATCGAGGCGCAGGCGCCCGAAACGCAGTTGCGTGCCCCCGATCGGCTGCTGGCCCGCGCCGCCGTCACCGTCGAACACGAGATCGGCCCCGCTATCGCCGGCATTAGTGTTACAGATGCCGTCCGCCGGGATGGCGTCCGGCGCGCAGACCCCGTCGCTGTCGGTCAGGTCGGCTTCCGGGATGCGCAGATCAACGGCGGCCTCGAACGGCGCCTCGAGTCCATTGCGCCCGTAGGTTAACTGCTCGCCGGTAATCGTTGCGGCATCACTGCCGCCGAACCCGTCGGCCCCGCCATCGGCCCAGGCGATCGTGGTATTGGTTGCGTCATCGCTCAGCGTGGCGGCGGCGCCGCTTTGGTCCGTATAGGTTCGATTCGGGAATTCCGCCGGCACGGCGAGTTTCCAGAAGGCGTCACCATAGTTTTCGGTGACATTGCCGGCCGCATTGTAGGCGGTGATCGTCACCCGTGGATCAGTCGCGTACCCGAACGACTGATCGAGATAAGTGAAACCGGGTGCCAGCCCGCAGAAGGGTGCCAGTTCCGGTTCATTGCCTGCCGCCTCGAGGCGCGCAGGGATGAACCGGCCGATGTCGGAGCGGGTGCCGGTGACATCGGCTCCCGGCTCGCCGAGGTAGTCAGTGAGGTCCGCAGTGAGCACCAGGATGCCCACCTCGTCGAACGACAACTGCGTCGTCGTGGCGCCACCGCCGGCGCTGCCGAAACCGGCGACGCCGCTGCCGCCGGTCAGCGTGCCGCCGACGGCGCCCGGGCCGGTGGGCGCGGAGAGCGTGTGGGCGATATCGACGGTCGGCGCCGGCGTGCCGTTGCCGAAGTTCGGGGTGGCGCCGTTGTCCAGCAGGTCGGCCCCGGTATCCGGCACGCCGTCGTCGTCGCCGTCGTCGGCGGCCTGCCACTGCAGCGCGGTCACCGTGACGTCGAAGTCGCTGCCGGCGGCGACGAACGGGCCGTCAGCGCTGTCGTCGCCCGGTCCGGTCGCCGTGAAGTCGCTGCGCGAGGACGTGATAGAGAAGGCGAACGGGCGCACGACGTAGTCGGTCGAGCCGCCGCTGATCGGCAGCGGGTTACCCGCCGTGTCCTGGGCGAAGCCGCTGGTGTCGTCACGGATATCCAGAGCGTAGTGCCCGACATCGTCGGTACCCAGCGTCAGCGGTGCACGGCCCGCCTGCCCGAGGGTGGCGCCCGAGAAGTCCAGCGTGATGTTGTTCGAGCCCGGCGCACTGTCGGGCAGGGTCGCGCTGTCGACGCCCGTGCCGTCGGGCGCGTTCCCGTTCGGGTCGCCGGCACTGCGGTCCAGCCAGAGCTTCACGCCCTGGTTCGCGCCGGCATAGGCGTCGGCGATGCCGCAGTCGCCGGTGGCGGGATCACGACGCCAGAGCGTCACCCGCAGGTCGTGGTCGCGCCCGGCGACCACGTCGTCGCCGAGCGGGTCGATCGAGTCGATGACGAAGGCATTGTCGCGGAAGCTCAGCGTGGCGCTGCTCGCCGTCGGACTCCCGTCGTCCTCGGTCACCGTGATGGTCAGGTCGTCGGCGTGCTGATTGGCGAGGTCGAGCTCGATCGTGCCGTTGTCGCTGTCGACGAAGGTGTAGCTCGCCGCACCGTCGTCCGCGGTGGCCTCCGTCAGCGTCCCGTCGGCGTCCGCGATTGACCAGGTGCCGTTGCCGCTGCTGGTCGCCAGATCCACCGTCCCCGTGTAGTCGGTCAGCGGATCGCCCGCATCGTCCTCGGCCATGATCGTCACCGTGCGCGGCTGGCAGGTGCTGGCAGTCCCGGAGCCGATGTCGATCGAGTAGCCGTCGAGTTCGTCGATGATCGGACAAAAGCCGCGATCGTCGACCCCGGTCACGGCGCCCGAGTCATAGGTGACGCCCGCGCTGTTGCCCACCGTGACCGTGCCGGCCGCAGCCACCGCCCCGTTAACCTGGTCCTGGAAATCGAGACTGACGTCGCCCTGTGCGTAGATTAGGGCATTGGCGGTCTGCCCGATGTCGTTGTCTACCGTGATGTCGTTGTAACCGACGATGAGCAACTGGTTCGGCGTGCCGCCCGCATTGACTGTGGAGCGGTTGGGGAACGTGACCGAACCGCGCACGAACAAACGGGCCGTGCCGCTGCCCGTCACGTTGATCTCCGTGCGAGTGCCGATCGTGATGTCGTCCACGTAGTAGTCGGCACCGCCGGCGAGATTCCAGGTAGAGCGGAAGTTGAGCCGTAGATCATCGATCCGGTAGGTCGAGAAGTTGCCGCTGTCGTTGAGCGTCTCGTTGTTGCGGATGCGGACCTGGTCGTAGTCCGTCTCGCCGTCCTGGCCGAGCGCGAACGACGAGGCCCCGCCCTGAGTATCGACATCGTTGTTACCGCTGGCCGTCTGGAAGTTCGGCACATTCGGCACCGTGGCGAGCGGCGTGGTGGCGGTGCAGTCAACGCTGCCACAACTGTTGTTGCCGAAGCCGACGTTGTCGTTGAGCGTCGTCGTCTCGAGCGCGTTGTCGGAATCGGTGATCTGCGCGTCGAACCCGAGACCGATGCTGCCGCCACTCGCGGTGTTCTGCACTGCACTCGGGAAGGTCGCACTGCAGTTGCCGCCGCCGGAGGACGCTTCGCAGGCATGCGTCGCGTTATAGACGGTCTTGACCTCGCTCTCGTCGAGCGCACGGTCGTAGATGCGCACCTCGTCGATCGAGCCCTGCCAGTCCTCGCCGCCCTTGCTGCTCTGACCGACGCGCAGGAAGTCCACGTCGTCGATCGTGCCGGTCAGATTGCCGCTGCCGTTGACCACTGTGGTCTGCACCTCGACGCCGTCGATGTAGATGCGGATCTTGTCGCCCGATGACCAGGTCATCGCCACGTGCTGCCACTGGTCCTGGACCTGCAGCCCGCTGTCCGTCTCCACCTGGATGCAGTCCTGCCCGGAGGCGCACTGGTCGGTATTGAGCGAGGCCTTGAGGCCGGCCGTGGACCCGCTGCCGGCGCCGGCAGCGTCATAGCGGATCGCGAGGTTGTTGTCCTGGCCGATCGTCGGACCGGTATTGAAGATGCCCGCGTCTACCGGCGTCGATGCGGTGTTGCGCACCCACGCGGTGGCCGTGATCGCGCTGCGGCCGTTGAGATAGTCGCCAGCATTGTCGTCGAGCACGTATTGCCCCCCGCCGGAGAGGTCGCCGTAGCGGCAGGTGCCGGGATCACCCGGGATGGCCGGAGGGGCGCCCGCCGTGTCGGCGCCGCCCTCCGCCGTTCCGGCGCGGTTGTTGCCGGACGCGTCGGTGACCTCGCCCGGGGTCCCGCTCCATCCCGACTCGTCCATGCGCCACTCGAGCAAGAGATCACCGCCGGGTGCGGGCGGGGGCGCACTGTCCGGGTAAAGCTGCGTCTGCGGGACTGTGGTGCGGAAGGCGGTCGATGCGCTCGACCAGGCGAGGGTCATGTCCTGCTGCCCCTGGTTCTCGTACCACTCGATGACAATGTCGTACTTCTGACCGCGCTGCAGGCTGATCGGCATGCCCGAATCGGTCCAGGCGTCGTCCTGGTCGCTGTAATTGTCGATCACCTGGGTACCATCCACCCAGATGCGCACGCCGTCGTCGTGCAGGGCGTGGAAGGTGTAGTCCTCGCTCCACTGAGCCTGGACCTGCCCCGTCCAGCGGACGTTGTAGGTAGTCTCATCGACTCCGGCCGGCGGCCAGCCCGGATCGCCGTTCGTGAATTCCACCGTCGCATCGACGCGCTCGACGTCGGGGTTCGTGTCGCAGACATCGTTGCGGGCGCTGGACGCGTCAGGACGATTACAGTAGGCGCCCGTCAGCCCCGTGCCGGTACCAATGAAGGGCCCACCCGTGACGTACGTGACCCGAATCCGTCCGTTAGCGCCCGCGCCGCCGTCCTGGGCCGCGGACCCACCGCCGCCGGTGGCGGTCGCAGCCCCACCGCCACCGGCACCCGGCGCACCGCCCGGGGCGCCATCTCCACCACCCGACGCACCGGCACCACCTGTGCCGCCTGCGATGTCAGTGCCGTCCGGGGCATCACCGCCATCGCCACCGCTGGCAGAACTGCCGGCACTGCTTCCATTCGCGCCGTCGCTGCCGTTCAGTCTCTCCTGGTTGCCGGTACTCGCGCTCGCTTGGCCCCCGGACGCTCCCGGTTCCGTGTTCGTTCCGGAAACACTGCGCCCACCTTGCGCCTCCGCCACCGCCGGGCTGCCGAAACGACTCGTCCCGCCTGGCTGGGTCGCGGAGGCACTGCCCGCGCCAACGGTGTAGTCAAACGAATCGCCAGGCTGCACGGAGATGACCGAGCGGGCGTACGCGCCTGCGCCACCACCGCCGGCGCCCTTCTTGTTGCCGTCGGCGTCGCCCCCGCGACCGCCCCCGCCCCAGACCTCGACGGTGAGTTCCGTGACGGTATCGGGGACCTCGAATGTCCCCGAGCCCGGAGTGGTGAACTCTTCCGTCTGGTCAGCCGACGACGGTGGGCTCAGCACCCCGGCCATTACCAGCAGAACGGCGGCAATTGGATGTCTGGTTGCGCACGCCATAGGTTCCCCACCTCGGTCTAGTGCCGGCGAATTCCGGAATTACTCTAGTTCGGTCGGCGGCACGCGACCCATGTCATCGCGCGAATCGCGATTACCGATAGACGCGACCGCCACTCGACGGATTTGCGGCCTCGAGTACTCGTAGCCCCATGCTGCACGACGCGATATTCCGGTATGGTCGCCGGCCGACCGCAGTACCGGTCCCGGAACGCGTGGATTACACGTCGGGGCTGAACACATCTGTCTTCCGGCGCCTTCCATCATGCAGCGGGTGCAGCTTCCGGAGTCGACGCCAACCCTGGAACCTCGGCTTGCCGCGCAGTCCAGTTGACGGCGCCAATGGCTAGACATGACAGCGGCCGGCATCGGGACGTGCCGGCGGTCAGGTTGCGAGCCCGCTGTCGCCGACGCTCCCAGACTTGCTACGTACACTGGATCGAGACAGGTACCAGTTGGAGGTCCTCCTGCCGCGGGATCCGATCGATCCATTTGCGTTCCTTGGCCACAAAGCCCGCCTCTGGCACGGATTACGCCATAAAGACGTTCTTCCACGCCGACGTCATTCGGCGGGGCGGTAGATGAACGGTGTTTCGTCATCCTGATCCCGAGCATCCGCACCGTTTGCGCCGTCGCGTCGCCCTGATGGTGACTTGGTTGACCCGTTTTCGCCGGCACCTTCGTTGTCCGACGACGACGCCGGCCGCCGCTCGAGCGCCCGCTGTTTCGGCGGGGTCGCGTCGGGGGTCGTAGGCGCCGTGTTGTCGTAGCTGCTGCCGGCATATCCGAGCCACCAGGCGCCAGCGGCCGCCGCACTGCCGGCGAACAAGGCCACCGCAGCGATGATCGTGCCAACTCGTACCCGCCGGCGGCGGACCGCCCGCACCTGTGCCACCGCGAGGCCCGCGGCGAGACGCACGGGATCGGGATCGGGGGCGTCCGCCAGCTGGATAGCGACCCTCGCCTGCCACTGCCGCTCCTTGTCCGGATCAGGTCTCATCGAACGTCTCTTGCAGGCGCTGCAGCAGGGCCGCGGCACGGCGCCGGACCGTGCCCTCGGGGCATTCGAGCACCTCGGCGACCTCACGGTGCGTCATCCCGAGCCAGTAACGCATGAGCAACAGATTCTGTTCACTGGGATCGAGCAGGGTCAGCAGGCGCCGCGCCTCTTCGGTGAGTTCCACGGGTGGCCCGGCGTGACCGAGGGTGTCCGGATCAGTATCGGAGACGGCGCGGACACGGCTGCGGCGAAACCGATCCGTGACCAGATTCAGTGCAATACGGTAGAGCAGGGCCCGCGGCGCCTCCGGGCGCTGACAGACCTGCTGGATGAGGCGGCTGAAGGCCTCGGCGACCACGTCGTAGGCCGCGTCGCGATCGACACCGCGAAGCACGAGCATGCGCCACAACGGCGTTGCATGGGCGTGATAGAAGCGTTCGAACCAGCGCTCGTCGCCATCACGGCACCAGCGCCGGATAGCGTCATCGCCTTCGGCCATGTGGCTCTTGCCGGTATCGTGTCGGGCGCCCGGTCGCATCGGTGACGCATTCGCTTCGCTGAGCCCTGCGCCATTCGCCCGCATAACCCGCACCGTAGGCCGGTTTGCGACCGAAGGGAGCCAGCCGGCGCACACCGCCGGACCGCTGCGCACAAACGCCGGCTGTTGCCTTCGGCAAAAGCCGGCCTACGATCATCGCATTCATGGGCCCGAGGTCACCTGAACCCGGATGGAGCGGTGCACCAAGGTGCCGCTGCCGGCTTTGCCGCTAGAGGCACTCACCTCAAGCTCGTATATTTCATAAGGAGCGCCGCCTTCGTTGACGCTGTAGGAATCACAGCTTTGTTCGATCGTGAATCCCTCAAAGGGCGGCGGGGCCGATACTGGGCAATTGTTGCTCGGGTCCAGCACGGTCGCGATCAGGGTATCGAGGCGCGCCCGAGCCGCGTAATACGCCCGCGTCTGCTCCAGGGTCTGCACGGTCGTGAGCTGTTGCTGACCGCTGATCAGGCCAAGCGAGACCGCGAGGCCACCGACCACCACGATCAGGAAGACGACGGTGAAAAGCGCGACGCCGCGTTGGTTCGATGGCCGCTTCATGGGACGTTCACCACATGGGCCTGATCGACGAGGCGCACGGTCTCCCCGTCGCGCTGGATGGTGATGTCGATGGTGACCAGGCCATGGCGCTGGCCCGCGCCGTCGTCGTACGTGAACTCGCAGTCCACCACGTCGCGTGCCAGTTCGCTGACGGTGCCTCCAGGCTGCGCCTCCTGGGGATCTTTCAGGCCATAGTCGTGATGACGATCGATGCGGCTGCCAGTACACACATACGTCACGGCCGTGTCCATCACCTGGAATCGCTGACTGGCTGAATGGGCCGGAAAGGCCGCGGCCGCACCGGCGCCCCCCGTATCGAAGGTCAGGGTATCGTTTGTCCTGTCGCTGTCACCAAGGCCGCTGGTGGCAGTGATCGCGGCGACGTTGTTGCCCGTGTCGTAGGCATCGAAATCGGTGCCGCGCGGACCGGTGTTGTTGATGACGATGCAGTAACCGCTACCCTCGGCACAGTCACGGCCGGCAGAACGGGTGTTGGCGGCCACGTCACCGTCCGGATCCGGCAGCCCACCCAACACGTCGAAGGTCGCGGGTTGCTCGCTGGCGTCCACTGTCGGGTCCAGCACATTACCATTGCCATCACCATCGAGCAGGCGCCGGTAACGCCCACCGGTTGTCGTACGCAGGAACTCGAGCGCATTGGCGCCGGCGTTGATGCGCACGCTGTTGGGCACGGCGAGGCGAATCTCGCGGGTCATGCGGTTCAGGGCCGTCTCAGCGGCGTCGACCAGTTCCGCGCGGCGGGTCGTGTCGCGGGCGGCCTCGAAGGGCTGGACGATGAAGACCGCCGAGATGGCGGCGAGGACGCCGATGATCAGGATCACGACGATGTACTCGACCAGGGTAAATCCCCGGATCGATCGGTGGCGGCTGCGCGCATCAGTCATGGACGTACCCCGTGAACGCCTCGATCTCGATCCGGCGGCGATTGTCGATCTCGATCGTGGTGGTCATGGTGATTTCGGGCGGCGGTGTCGTTGATTTCGGCACTCCGAAACCGTCGAAGATAAACTGCGCGCCCTGATTGATGTTGACGCGGCTCGGTGCGTTTCCCGCGAGATTACCGCCGCGGCCGGGCGCAATGAGCGGCGTATCGGCGGGTGGACATCCATCCGGCCCTGCGCCCGTGAACACTATCGCGTAGCTGTCATTGTTTTTATCGACTGTCACCTCTACTTCGCAGCGCGATGCGGTCGCGGTCTTCTGTGCGTGGCGCACGACGGCGAGCAGTTCCTCGTGGAAGCTGTAGCCGGCAAACCCGCCCGTGTTGAGCCGCGGCACCGCGAACACGGCGAGCGCGCCGATCAGCACCAGCACGGTCACCAGTTCGATGAGGCTGAAGCCGCGTACCGCGCGCATGATCAGTAATCCGCCCGCTGGCTGACGAGTTCGTAGTTCACCCGGCCGGTGCTGTGGCCGACCGTGACCCGGATCGTCGCGGGACCCGAGGTCGTATGGTCTCCCTCGATCACGACCGCGACGGTGTAGTCGTCCAACACCCCGACGCCATCATCATTGTTATCCGCCATGGCGTTTCCATCTTGATTGGTTGGCGTCTCCATACCCTGGCTGCAGTCATTGTTGCCGCCGATATTGCAGTAGTCCCAGATATCGTCGTATTCGTCGCGGGTCTCCTGGCTGCCGCCCTCGGTCTCGACTCCACCGGTTTCGTCGAAACCCGGTTCCGGATTTTCGTAGGCCTTGAGCAGAATCTCCTCCATGTAGCCCTCGGCGATCGCACGCGCCTGGGCGCGGATCTGGGGGTCGGCGCTTGCCGCGGGGGCCTGGATGAATACGGCGGCAAGACCCGCACCCAACGCGGCGAGGGCAACGATCGCAATCACAAGTTCGATGAGGGTGAAGCCGCGTGATATCGCGGTTTGTATGCGCCTAGGCATGCCGCCTGCCTCGCTGAACCGATTTGGTCTGGGTAAACCTTATGTCAGTCTAACGGTTGTCGCATGCAAAATGCTCGCCGACGACCACGGCATGCCAGATTCACCCCATCCGCGCGCCGGTCGGGACCATGCGCGCCGTATGACAAGCGGTTCGCCCAGAACAGAATTATGACATCGCGCGAGGCGTCCAGCCCCGCGAACAGCGCAGCCTCTGGCGTAAGCGGCCCCGCGGAGTGGCCCATCGGTGCTCGGTCAGTTCGTCGAGGTGCCGGGCATACACAGACACCGTCCTGGTGGCGGATCCCGCGCGATAGATTGGCGTCAGGCGTGCGACGATCCAATCGGGGTTTCAGCAGAGGCCAACCGGAACAGCATTACGCTATCGTCCCGGGAGGGGTGCCTGCCTGACGCGTCACCGGTGCTGTACTGGTTTTATTACTCATCCGGCTATGAATCACCCGGCTCAGCGGTGAGGACTTCCCCTGTCTCTTCGTCGAGGCTTTCGGCCCGTGCGCGGCGCTCGCGTATCTGGGTCTGGAGACGTTCGGCACCGGCGTGATCGCCAGCGCTCGATCGCAGCTCGATTCCGAGTTGCATGAGTGGAATCGGGTTTGCACGCGAGTAGTACATGCCGAAGCCGGCGTTGGCGACTGCGAGCGCCTCGTCTTCGCGGCCACGTTTTCGGAGCAGGAGTGCGAGTTCGCGCCGTGCCGACGCCGCGCGCGGATTCAGGGCCAATGCGCGCCGGAAGCTCGCGGCGGCGGCGTCGAGATCGGCGCCGGGCGGCTCCAGCTGGATACGGCCAAGCGTAAGGTAGTGGAGCGCGCGCAGGGGATTCCGCTCCAGCGCGGCTTCAACATGCTGAATCCCCTGGCGCTTCAACGCCTGCCGCTGATCGATATCGCTCTCTTCGACAGTATCGAGAGCACGGCTCCGAACCTTGGCCTGCAGACCCGGTGCTAGATCCTGCGCATCCCAGAGACGAGCGGCGGTGCGTAGCGCCTCATCAGCCGCTTGGTAGTCACCGTTGGCAAGAAGCGTGACCCCACGGTTAGTGTACCGGTGGGATGTGGCCACAGTACCGAGATGAACGGCCGGAATTGCCAACAGAAGAATCAGGGCAACGGCGGGAAGACGGCGTCTGCGCAGGCGAGCGATGGGGACCGCCGTCACGATCCGGGTGGCTGCGGTCGAATCGAGCATCGCAAGAAATATCGCCAGCACGATCAGGTAAACGAGTACCTGGAGATTGTAACTGAACAGCGCGTGGACGCCCACGCTGGCGAGTGCACCGCCTGCTGCAATGATTTTGACCCGATCGCCGTTGCTTGCCGGTGGGCGCCGCATGGCGCGGGTGTAGATATAGATACACGCACCGGCAAGACCCAGCAGAAGGACGAGGCCCGGGAGTCCGGACTCTGCCCAAACCTGAAGGTAGTCGTTATGCGCCTGAAATCCCGCGCTCCCGTCCTGCGAGGGCCGGTATGCCGTGTACGCTTGGAAAAAGGTACCCGGCCCCCAGCCGAGCCATGGATGCTCCAGGATCATCTGCCAGGTGGGCTCCCAGATTCGCAGTCGGGAAGCGCCCGCCGCAGTGGGATCGGACAGGGTAGTCAGACGATGCCCGAGCCCGCGGATACCGCTGTCCGGGAGCAGACGGTTAAGCCCGTGAGCGAGCACGAGCGCAATAGCGACCGTGATCACCAGCACGGCGACTTTGCGGCGATATCCCCAGCAGAGGGCGGCGATGGCCATGACCGCGACAGCCGCGATCAACGCGAGGGCGAGCGCCCGCCCCCCAGTGATACCAACAGCGAAAATGCTTGTCGTAACAAGTGCCAGAAGAACTAGTCTCGGCTTTTTTTCAATACGTGGGTGCAGCACAAGCGCGGCCGCGACGGGCCAGAGGAGATTGACGAACGCACCCGCGGTGTTGACGTTCAGGAAAGTCCCTTCGGGCCGCTCCCCCGCAAGGGCTTGCAGAATCATGAACAGAGAGAATGCGAAACCTCCCGTGAGGAGGAATCCTGCAGTGAGCGCTGATGCTATAGCGCTTGCGCCCTGAATGCGGACGACAAGATAAGCGCCGAGCGCGCAACCGATGGCCCCGGCGTGAATGGACGTGAGGTAGGGCACCGTTGACCACAGGGTACTGACGAGTGTCCAGAGGAAAAGCGCGGCCAGCATGCAGCCTGCCGGTCCGATCGACAGCGCAGGCCTTGCGCCTGGACTCCAGACAGCAAATACGATGGCGACGCAGATCGTGATCCCAGCGGCGGCGTAATAGTCAGTGTGGATGCCGTTGTAAAACGATGCGACGACCACGGCGACGAGGACGCACACAGGCGAAATCGCGTCGAGCGAGATTCGGTGTTTGAAATGGATCCCGAACCATCCGGTCCGCGGGCCCGTATCGCCGGTATCAGTCGCCCCGGTCATCATCGCGGAGGTTGATTCCGTGACCGGTGCCCCTGTCGATGCCGTGCTTCCACGCGCTCTCGAACGCCAGTCTCAGCTTCGGGGGACAATAAAGTACTGGATTTTTCTAGTAGATCCTCAATACGTCCGCAGGCAATGGCCCCGAGGGGAATAATCCGCCCCGGAGCCACGCATCCAGCATTACCGCGAGACTTCAGTTCGACGCGTAATAACCCGTGAAAGTGGTCGAATTTGTGGCGGAGCTGAACACTTCATTATTTGCATCCTGTCGCAGCGTACAGGTTGCCTCGGTACCATTTGGAGGATTAATAGTTTCGTTTTCGGCTTCGTAGTTGCTGGCGAGACCACCCTGCAGAAGCGCGCCGACGTCATTACAGTTATCGACATTTTCAGCGTTCTGGTCGCTCGCCAATACGCCGGCAAGATTGACCGCCATTGCTGAGCCTGCAGCACCCGCAACGCCCTCGAGCGCCGCCTCGTTAGCCTCGTCCTGCAGATTGATGAAACGCGGCAGCGCGACAACCGCCAGCGCGCCCAGGATGACGATGACCGCCACCAGTTCGATCAGGGTGAAACCCTGTTGTTTGTTCATCATGATGTTTTCTCCTCTCTTTGCGTTGGGCCGCAGCCCGTGTATCCGCTTTGCCTGCGGGCGTCACCGCCGCAGCGGTGCGCTACCTTCCCTGTCAGATTGTGACAAACCGGTCGCGGTGCGATCGGATCTTGTCGTTGTTTCAGCCGGCCAAGCCGGATGCCTGCCATTGCACGAGCAGTGCGATCAGGCAGGTCAGGCTCAATAAGAGGGTCACCGTACCCCAGAGACGGGGTCGCCGTCCCAGCCGTTCATCGAGCCAGCGGTACTCGCGGTCCAGATCGCGGGTCGCGCGGCGGGGCGTGGCCCACTGGTTGGCCCGGCTTTCCAGCCGCTTGAGCGCGCTCGGACGAACGAACACGATCGTACCGATCATGAGCGCGAACACCGTGAATAACCAAAGCACGAGTCGTGCCACATCCGCCACGATGGACGCCACTTCGCGGTAATCCGGCGGGAAGAGTTCGCGCCAGAACGGCCGCTGCTCGCCAAACGCCAGAAAATACAGCAGGAAGATCGCGAGCGCGACCACGAAAACGCCATAGAGCTTGTGGTGACGGTAGAGGATTCGATCGATATTGCGCGGCACGTCCAGCGGGCGGGTCACGCGGCGCATGGAGTAGCGCCGATCGGCGGCGGCGCGCAGGCGCGGGAGCAGATCCGGCTTGATGGCGACGGCGGCGCCCAGCAGCGCGGTCAGCGCAAGCAGGGCGGCGAGTATGGCGAAGGCCGCGCTCACGAGCAGGGCGGTCGTTTCATCCATTGGTTTTTTATCCCCCTTGGGCGCGGCCGATGCCGGGCAGCGGTTCGATCGCCACCAGCTCGAGGCCGTTCGGTTGTTCTTCACCGCGTACGGTCACTCGCCAGCGACCCACCGCATCCGGGTCGCCGGTCAGGGCATTCGGGTAGGCGGGCCGGTAGACGACTTCGCCGCGTTCGCGGTCGTAATGCCAGTCGCCCGGTCCGGGGTCCGCGCCGGCTTCGGCTTCCAGCGCTTTGCGGCTTTCGAAGAGTTCCAGCGGGTTGCCGCCGGCCCATTCGCGGATACGCTCACGCTCGCTCTGGATCAGGAGTTCGGAGAATTTCAGGGCGAGCGCGCTGCGCATGCCGGAGAGCGTATGTTCGACGGCCGCGCGCTCGAGGTCAACGCGCAGTTCCGTGATGCGGTTGGCCGCGAAGACGATCAGGACGCTGAAGATGCTGACCACGAGGGTGAATTCGAGGATGGAGAGGCCGGTTTGTGCATGGCGGAGTGGCCTGGATTGATTCCTGCCGCGTCGCGTCTGGCTCTTCGCAGCGGTGGCTGCGTTCGCAATGGCGGGTCCATCCTTTGGCTGCGTGGGCGCGCTCGTCATCATCCACCGAGCTGCACCGCGCCGAGATCCCACATGGGCAGGAAGATGCCCAGGGCCAGCAGGAATACGAGGATGGCGACACCGATGGTGAGGATCGGTTCGACGAGGGAGCCGAGGTTCTGGACGTCGTAATCGACCTCGCGCTCGTAGAAATCGGCGACCTCGTCGATCATTTCGTCGAGGCGGCCGCTCTCTTCGCCGACGCTGATCATCTGGATGACCAGCGGGGTGAAGACTTCCGTGCGTTGTGCGGTGCGCGACAGGGATTCGCCGCGCTCGATGCCCTCGCGCATCCCCAGGACCTTGCGGCTGATCCAGACGTTGTCGACGGCGGCGGCGGTGACGTTCATGGCCTGCAGGATGGGCACGCCGGAACGCTGGGACATCGAGAAGGCGCGCGCGAAGCGGGCCAGCGTGGCGCGCAGCAGGATATCGCCGATGATCGGCGTCTTCAGCTTGCCCCGGTCCCAGCGCAGGGCGCCGTTTTCGGTTCTGCGCCACAGCTTCAGTCCGTACCACGCCCCGCCGATCGCGATCAGGATCGCCCACCAGTACGCGGCGAAGAAGTTCGACACGGCGATGAGCACGCGGGTCATCAGCGGCAGTTGAGCATCGAAACGCTCGAACACGTCGGCGAATACCGGGATAACGTAGGTCATGAGTATGAAGATCGCGATCGCGATCGCGGCCACGACGATGGTCGGATAGCGGACCGCCTGCTTGATCTGGCGGACGGTGTCGCGCTCGCGCTCGAGGTACCGCGTGAGGCGCTCGAACGACTCCTCGAGGCGCCCCGAATCCTCGCCTACGCGGATCATGGCCACATAAAGCGGGGAGAATACGCGCGGGTGGCGGGCGAGCGAGCCGGAGAGCTCGCGCCCGGACTCGAGGTCCGCCATGACGGTGCGGATGGTCTCCCTGAGCACCGGGTTCCGGGTGGATTCCGCGAGCTGGGTGAGCCCGCGGATCAGGGGCACGCCGGAGCGCGTGAGCGTGTACATCTGGCGCGAGAACATGACGATGTCGTCGCGCGAGGGCTGATCCATACCGAGGCGGCGGCGGAGGCCCGGGCCCCGGGAACGCGCGCGCTGCTGGATATCGATCGGGGTGATGCCCTGGTCGAACAGCTGCCCGGCGACGGCGTCGACCGAGCCCGCTTCGACCGCGCCGGTAACGCGGCTGCCGGAGCGATCGCGCGCGGTGTATTCAAAGCGCGGCATTCGTTGTCACCCCATCAGCCGCGGCTTCTTCCTCGGCGCGGTCGGCACCCGGCATGTTGTTTTCGGCGAGCAGTTCCTCCACCTCGCCGGAGATACGCTCCACCTCGCGCAGCGTGGTGGTCCCGCGCGCCGCGAGTTCCAGTGCGCTCGCGACCAGCGGCTTATAGCCGGGCGCCCTGCGGGCGGCCTCGGCGAAGGCGATCGTGTCGCTGCGCCGCAGCGCGGTGCGCATCTCGGCGGTCAGCTCGAGGATCTCATAGATGCCGATCCGTCCCTGGTAGCCGGTGCGGTTGCACTGGGCGCAGCCCTTGCCCACCTGGAACGTCAGCTTCGCCGCCCGCTTCTCGCCGATGAGCGATTCCAGCCAGGCGCGCTGCGTTGCGTCGAGTTCCGTCGGCTGGCGGCAGCTGGTGCACACCCGCCGCAGCAATCGCTGGCCGACGATGGCGCGCAGCGTGGCGGCGATAAGATAGCCCTCCGCGCCCATGTCGATCAAACGATCGACCGTGCCGATCGCGTCATTGGTATGCAGCGTCGACAGGACCATATGACCGGTCAGCGCGGCGCGCAGGCCGATGTCCGCGGTCTCGGCGTCGCGCATCTCGCCGACGAGCATGACGTCCGGATCCTGGCGCAGCGCGGAGCGCAGGATGCGCGCGAAATCGAGCCCGATGCGCGGCTGAATCTGGACCTGGTTGACGCGCGACATGCGGTACTCGACCGGGTCCTCGGCCGTGATGATCTTCTTCTCGGCGTTGTTCAGTTCGCGCAGGGCGGCATAGAGCGTGGTCGTCTTGCCGCTGCCGGTCGGGCCGGTCACTAGCACCATGCCGTAGGGGTGGTGCACGTGGCGGCGCAGGCGCGTGACCGTTTCCTCGGTCATGCCGAGCTGGCCCAGATCCAGCATCTCGCCGCTCTGGTCGAGCAGGCGCATGACGACGGATTCGCCGTACTGCACCGGCATGGTCGACAGGCGCACGTCGATGGAGCGCTTCTTCACGCGGATGTTGAAGCGCCCGTCCTGCGGTACACGCTTCTCGGAGATATCGAGGCCCGCCATCAGTTTCAGACGCAGGACCAGGGCCGGCGCGATGCGGCGCTCCTTCATCTCCTGTTCCTGCAGCACGCCATCAACGCGCTGGCGGATGCGCAGGATCCGTTCATCCGGTTCGATGTGGATGTCCGAGGCGCCGACCTGGACGGCGTCCTCGAACAGGGACTTGAGCAGCTTGGCGACCGGGACCTCGGTCTGCTCTTCCTCCTCGAGCAGGCGCTCGATGTCGTAATCACTCTCCGACAGTTCCTGGCCGAGCTCTTCGGCGAGATTGCTGATCTCCGCCGTGCGGCGATAGATGCGGTCGAGCATGCGCACAAGCTGCGTCTCGCTGACCACGGCCTGACGGACCGGGCGTTTCAGATGCCGGGAGAGCTCATCGAAAGCGAAGATGTCGGTGGGGTCGGCCATGCCGACCAGCAGGGCGTCGCCCTCATCCGCCAGGACCACGGCCCGGAAGCGCCGCGCCTGGGTCTCGGGGAGCATGCGCACGACTTCGGGGTCGAAGTCGTAGCGCGTGAGATCGACACGCTCCAGGTGCAACTGACGCGCCAGCGAGTCGAGGACCTGGTCCTCGGTCACATAGCCGAGGTCGATCAGGGTCGAGCCGAGCTTGCGGCCACTCCGCTTCTGTTCGGACAGGGCCCGGTCGAGCTGCTCCTGGTTGATGAGCCCGTCCTGCACCAGCAGGTCGCCGAGGCGGATTTTTTTGCGGAATGCCATGCCGATCTACTCCCCGGTACGCGCCAGCGCCTCGATACGCTGTTGCACCCAGCGGTCGAGCCGCTCGTTCAGATCACCGCTCGCGCGGGCCTCGCGGAACGCGGCCAGCGCCTCGTCCGGATGGCCGGTCGCGCGCAGCGATATGCCCAGCCCCATCCACCACACGCCGCGGCCGCTGTTGATTTCCAGCGCACGCGTGTAGGCGCTCGCGGCGAGTTCGTGCCGTTTCAGGCGCTGGGCGACGGCGGCGGTAAGCCCATGGTACCCGGCATCACCGTCGGTTGCCGGCGCCGCGCGCTGCAGCACGCGCAGTGCGCGCTCCAGATCGCCCGCGTCGACCAGCAGGCGGGCGAACGGTTTCGCATAGGCGATGCGCTCCGGCGCCCGTGCCACACCCTCTGCAAGCAGGTTGCGTGCCGCCGCCGAGTCGCCGCTGCGCAGGGATAGACCGACCAGCAGATCCCGTGCGGCATGACGGTCGGGATCGAACTCGAGCGCTTTCGCGAGGTGCCGCCGCGCCGCCGTGACATCCCCATCGCCGAGGCGCTCCCGGGCCTTGGCCTCGAGCCGCTGCGCGCGCTCCTGCGGTCCGATATCGGGTTCGGACTTCCGGACCCGGCCTTCGGATTCGTCCGCCCGTTCGTTCGCCTCTGCGGATCCACTGCCGCCAGCGGACGCAGCCGTCCGCGTCACATTGTCCGCACCGTCGTCGTTGCTCGCCGGCGCGGCCGATCCCCGTCCGGCGTCTGCACGGTCGTCCTTATCCGCCGTTTCGTCTTCGGATTGCCCGGAGCGTTCGGACCGCTCGGGCCGATCGCCCTCGGCGGTCGCTCCGCTTTGCGCGGCCACCTGCAGGGTATCGCCTGGCGTCGTCGCGCCGGTGGTCCCGGTTCCGTTGGTCCCGCGTTCGGCGGTATCCCCGGTCTCAGCCACACCCACGCCAACCTCCGGATCCGAGCCGTCGGCACCCGACGCCTCCCCGGACCGATCGCGCTCGCCCCCGGAAGGCGCGCGTCCCGTGAGGGTCAGCCGATCGCCATCGATCGCGAGATCGAAGCGCGCTTCCGGATCCACACGCATGGTGATACGTGTGCCGTCCTCCGCGCGATCGTTCACGACGGCGCTGCGGTATACGGACTGATCCCCCGGCGGCGCGGGCGGTGCCTCCCGATCCCAGCGCGCCGGCAACTGCAGACCGATCCGGTCTCCCGTCCGGCCATACCCCGGCGCCTGCTCCAGTGGACGGTCGAACGCGACGACGAGGCGGGTCGTCGCACCATCGCGCTCGAACTCGAACCGGCGGACGCCTGGCAGTGAAGCTTCACCGGATTCTTTGGCGTCGGTCGCCGTGACCTCTACGGCCGGTGCCTCGCGCGTGCTCTCGACCAGAGCCAGCACCCGTGGCCACTGTTCCCGCCAGAGGGTGGCGGCCACGATCACCAGGGCGACCAGCAGCACGGGCGGCCCCAGAGGGCGCAAGCGCGTGAGGGCCCCGCGCGGGGACAGCGCACGCGCGGACGCGTTCGCGGTGTGCTGCCGTCGTGCCCCCGGGGCGCCCCTGCGTTCGAGGTCGGCGAGCATGCGGTTGATCACGCTCATGGCAACAACCCACCGGGCCGCAACAGGGCCAGGACGCCGATGGCAAGCGCTACGAGGCCGGCCGCCAGGAGCCAGGTCCGGCCGCGGTTGCTGGCCGATTCCAGCGCACCGTCGGTATCGGCGGCGGCTGCCTCGACATCCGCCACGCGCACGGTATCGCCGCCGCGGCCGTACGTCAGCATCAGCGCCTTGTGGGCGATAATGTTGATCAGGCGTGGAATGCCGCCGCTGGTGCGGTGGAGCGCGTCCACCGCGCCATCGCGGAACAGGCGATGGCCGTCGTAACCGGCGACGGCGAGGCGGTGGTCCAGATAGGCGGCGATGTCGTTGCGGTCGTACGGCTCGAGCCGGCACGACCAGGCGATGCGCTGGCGCACCTGGCGCAGCGAGGGTTTCGCCAGCTTCTCGTCGAGTTCGGGCTGGCCGAACAGGACCACCTGCAGCAGTTTGCGCTTTTCCGTTTCCAGGTTGGTCAACAGGCGCAGGGCTTCCAGGGTCTCATCGGGCATCGCCTGGGCCTCGTCGAGGCAGACGATGGGCCGGATGCCTTCGTGTCCAAGCTCGATGAGTCGATCCTGGATCCGGCTGAGCAGGAGATTCTGGTCCAGCCGGCTGTCCGCCTCGAGACCCAGTTCGCGGGCGACGGCCACGCGTAGCATCGACGGCATGAGGTGCGGGTTCGGGATGTAGATCGCGCGTTCGTCTTCGCGCAGTTCCGACAACAGCATGCGGCACAGCATCGTTTTGCCGGTACCGACCTCGCCGCTCACGCGGATGAAGCCCTCGCCGCTGTCGAGGGCGATCCGCAGCGTGTTCAGCGCCTCGCGATGGCCCGTATGGCAAAAAAAAAGCCGGTGTCGGGCGTCAGCGAGAAGGGCGCTTCGCGCAGGCCGAAGTATTCGAGATACATCACTGCGACGCGGCCCCCTGACCGTCACCGGTGACATCCGAATCCGGCAGGCGCTCGCGCATCTCGCGGATCTGATCGGACCAGTCGCCACCGCCATCGCCGGTGATCATCGGGCGCAGCAGGATCACCAGTTCGCTGCGGGAACTCGAATCCGCCTTCTGGCGGAACAGGCCGCCGACCAGCGGCAGATCACCCAGACCGCCGGGCTGGGCCCGGTTGCGGGTGGCCTGATCCTGCATCAGACCGCCAATGACGATGACCTGACCGTCCTTGGCGCGGACGACGGAATCGGATTCGCGCACCTGTGAGACGGCCAATGGCAGAGACTGCTGCTGGCCCGCGAAGGTAATGCTCTTCTGCTGGTCCGTGACCTCGCTCACGGTCGGATGCACGTGCAGGGTGATGCTGCCGGACTGCGATATCTGCGGCGTGACGTCGAGCGCGATGCCGGAGAAGAACGGCGTCAGATCGACGTCGACACTGCGCGTGCTCGTCGCGGCGGTGGTGTCAGTATCGGTCTGGACATCGGTCACGAAGAATTCGTCAGTGCCGACCTTGATGACCGCCTTCTGGTTGTTGAGTGTAGATACACGCGGGCTCGACAGGACCTGGACGTCACCCTGGGTATCGAGCAGACGGATGAGCGCCGCGAAGTCGTTGGCGCGCGCGCCGATCGCGAAAATCCCGCCGAAATCGAACGCGCCTCCGGTACCACCGGGGCTGGTGATCGAGGTTGGATCAAACGCACCACTGTCGGTGAGCACATCGGTCGTGCCCTGACTGATCGTGCCTTGGCCAGCAATCACCGCGTCGCCATTGGCACCGTCGCCCAGAGCCGCCCAGTTGATCCCGGTCTCGTTCGACTCGGACAGCCGGACCTCTAGGATTTTCGCCTCGAGCACGACCTGACGCTGGAGATTTTCCTCGGCGGCGCCGAGGTAGCCGCGGACGTCACGCAGTTCGCCCGGCATCGCCCGAACGACGACGAGGCCCGCCTGCGGATCGACGACCACGCTGCGGCCCTCGCCAGATCCGATGATGGAGCGGACGGTCTCTCGCAGCGTGCCCCAGAAGTTCGCCTGGGAGCTGGTTGCGATCCGGCTGCCCGGGTCCTGCGTCCGGCGGCTGCTGCCGCCGTTGTTGTTGCCGCTATTGCCGTTGGCGGGCGCGCTGGTGACCTCGCCCGATGCCACACTCATGTTCGATTCACCATCGCGGTTCACATTCAGGTAATCGACATAGAAGATCTGCGATTCCATGCGCGCGGGCATGACGATATAGCCCGTGGAACGGCGCTCGAATTCGTAGCCGTAAACGCGCCGGGCGATATCCATGACCTCGGGGATGGTCACATCCTTGAGTTCGAGGCTGATCTCGCCCTCGACGTCGGGATGGACCACCATGTTGTAAGGCGTCCCCTCGACGAGGCCCATGAAGAAGGCCCGCGCACTGGCATTCGTGACCGACAGGTCGAAGCGTTCGGTATCGCCGCCCGCGCTCGCCTTTTCGTCACTCAACTGTTCTTCCATCCCCGGCATCAGCGCCGCCTCGACATCCGCCGGCGTTTCCTCCGGTTCACTGGCGGCCGCCCCCTCGTCGAGGGCCTCACGGATCCGATCAAGCGTGGGTCCGCTTTCCGGCTCGCGCTCCATGGGACTGGCGCAGCCAGCCAGCAACAGGGTGGCGGCGAAAGCGGCGGCCAGCGGCCGGGTTCGCATACGGGTCGGGTTCATGGCCGTCGTCTCTCCGCGGTCATCGCGAGCCGGCCGCCGCATGGGCGCCGTCGTTTGCATCTTCATTATCGCTACTCGCGCTATGGTCGGGGCGGTCATTGAGCCGACTACCGGCTCGTTCGGACCTGCGTTCCGGGGCGCCGGATCGTGAACCGGTGCCCGTTGTATTCGAGGCGCGCGCTACCGCGCGTGACGCCGAGCAGGCGGGCACCACCGACGTACTCGCCGGGGCGCACGGCGCGGCCATTGATGATGGCCACGCGCCGGCCGTTCGACGTGAGGGTCGATGCAAGCGTCCATGCCGCTGCGTTGAAGCTGTTCGCTTCCGGCGCACTCGGCTCATTCCAGCCCGGTGGCATGAACGGATCATGCAGTTCCTCGTCTTCGGCCTGCGCGGGCATTGGGGCCACCGCGAGGGCCAGCACCGCCAACGCCGTATGCCACCAGGCCTTCCGGCCCCGCGGCGACGAGCCCTTGATGCGCCGAATCTCACACACCGATCCAGTCCTCCGCGAGGCTGAGTGTCGACAGCGACACGGTCGCACGCGCGGTCGGGTATTCACGCGTTTCGACGGTGATCGCTTCCCACTGGAACTGCCACTCCAGTCCCTCGAGCCGCTCCAGGTACGCGAGCAGCGCAAGATAACGCCCTTCGATCACGAGTTCGACATCATGCCGGTACACCCGCGGAATGCCATCGCCCTCACCGCTCGATTCACCGTTACCCGCTTGCTGCCCGGGCTGGGTAATCACGGGCGTCGGGCCGGCGTTGCGCAGTCGAACCAGCGAGACGTCCGCATCGGCGTTCACGACGTCGCGCAGCGCCCGCACCATCTGATCCGGCGAGATCAGGCGCGCGGTCCGCTCGG
This sequence comes from Halofilum ochraceum, assembly GCF_001614315.2. NCBI lineage: Bacteria > Pseudomonadati > Pseudomonadota > Gammaproteobacteria > Chromatiales > Ectothiorhodospiraceae > Halofilum > Halofilum ochraceum. The sequence continues at coordinate 70,961 of NZ_LVEG02000017.1, read as the reverse complement.
CCAGCACCTCGTCGACGGCGTCGATGCGCTGGCGGACGCGCTCGACCGCGCTCGTACCGGAATCGGCCTCCAGCCCGGCGATCCGCTCGTCGATCCCCGCGCGGCTGTCTTCGAGCGCGGCGATATCACCCTCGAGCTGCGCGACGGAATCCACGGCGACGGCCCGACGCTCGGCCAGCGGCGCCCGGAACAGCCCGTTCCAGGCGACCAGCACGACCACCGCCAGCGTCCCGGCCAGCAGCAGGCGCTCGCGGCGGTTGCGCTCGTCAATGCGCGTTGCCAGCACGTGCAGGGGATTGTTCGGCTTCATCCGTCGCCCTCCCTGCGGTCACTGGCCAAAAGGAAATCGAGGCGATCGCCGTCGTCGGTGCGATCGATCCGCATGGTGCGGAAACGGTAACCGCTGAACGACGGCTGCTCGGCTAGGCCGCTGAGGAACGATGGCACCGTCTCGGGATTCAGCGCGTGGCCGGCAATGCGCAGCTGGCTGCCGCCGCCGCGCAATTCGACCCGGGCCAGCCAGAGATCCTCCACGCGGTTGCGGGCCAGTGCCTGGAGATACACCGAGAAGCCCCCGCGCGTGCCGAAACGCCCTGACTCGAGGTATTCCGCCAGCCGCTGCTTGGCCGCGAGTTCAGCGCGCAGGCGCCGGAGTTGCTCGTCATCGTTCTGCTCCGCCTGCAGCGACTGCAGGCGTTGCTGTTTCTGATTCAGTTCGGCCTGGACGGAATCGCGCTCGCGCTCGAGCTCAGCGACGCGGGACTCGACCCCGCGGACCTGCCATACCTGACCCGCGCTGATCGCGGCCAGGATCGCGAGCAGGGCCATGATGCCGATGCCGATGTGCTTCGCGTCGAGCGGATCGGTCCGCCGGCGGAACTCGTCCAGATAGAGGTTGATCTGCTGGGTCATCGGCTCTTTTGTCCCTCGCGCAGGGCCGCGCCCACGGCGTGCAGGAGCTGCGCACCGACCTCCGGTGGCTCGGTGTCGAGCTGCACCAGATCCCCCAGGGCGAACGCGCGTACCGCTACGTTGCCGAGATTATCCGTGAAGTGTTCGCTCAGCACATCGATCGCGGGCCCCGCCGGATAGAGATAGAGTGCACCCAGTGGCGGCTGTGACAGCGCGCTTTCGAAATAATCGAACGAGCGCTGGACTTCGAGCAGGAGCGTCTCCCCCGTATCCTCGGCATCCTGTGCCAGCCCGTTCAGGCCGGCATCCAGGCCGCGTGCCAGGAACTGTTCGCCTTCACGGAACACGGTAATCAGCCCATCCTCCGCACCCAGCGCCAGCAGCGCGTGGCCACCCCGTGTTTCCGGCAGGCGCGCCGAGATGTTGCGCTGCACCAGTTCCGGGATGTCGATCGCCTCCAGCGCGAGGCCGGCCTCGGTGAGCTGCTCGATCCGTTCCGTGATCAGTGCACGGCGTGCGACGACCACGTTGATATTATGCTGCCCGCGCTGCGCGGAATCCGGTGGCGGAAACGTGTCGATCACCGCCTGATCGATCGGGAAGTCGAGCAGGTCGCGAACGCGCCAGGCGGCGGCCTGGCGCATCTCCGTGGCGGGCACCGCCGGTGCCTCCACCTGCACGACCTGGTACTCGCCATCCGCGATCACGCCGACGCCTCGGCATTTCTCGAGCCCGCTGTCGGCAATCCACGCGCCGATGCGCTCGGCCACCGAGGCCTCCGAAGTCAACGGGATATGGGCCGCATGCGTCAGGCGTGGCGGTGCGTCGCGCCCGCCACCGCGTACGGCGGCGAGCGCAACGCCGTCGGTGCCATAGGCCACGCCGACGGTGGTTCCCGATTTCGCCTTGCGCCTGTTCAGCAGAGACCGCACTTTCGTCTTCCCGCTCCCGTTGCGGCCCGGCCGCTGCTTCGCGCCGGACCCTTTATGAACTGCCAGGCAGATCAGGTCAAATCATGAACTTACCGCACATTGTGCTGTTTCAGCCTGAAATTCCGCCGAATTCCGGCAACATCATCCGCCTGTGCGCCAACACCGGTGCGCCGCTGCACTTCGTGCACCCGCTGGGCTTCCGCCTGGAGGATCGTCGGCTGCGCCGCGCTGGCCTCGATTACGCCGAATTCGCGCGCGTTCACGAACACCGCGATCTGGACGCCTGCCTGGACACGATCCGGCCGGCACGCGTGTTCGCGTTGACGCGTAATGGCGAAACCAACTACGCGACGATCCCCTTCGGCCCGGACGATGCACTGCTGTTCGGACCGGAGACCCGTGGTCTGCCGTCGACCGTGCTGGCGGACATCCCCGCCGCACAGCGACTGCGCATTCCGATGCGTCGCGGGTCCAGAAGCATGAACCTTGCCAACTCTGTTGCGGTGGTAATATTCGAGGCGTGGCGGCAGGGGAACTTCGAGGGTGCGGTGGCGGAATGATCGGGCACCGCCGGGGTGCCCATCGGTACAATCATGCACCGCCATGCGGGATTTCTTCTTTCGGATCACGATCCAGCAGGGCCTGTACCGCGGCCGCCGGGGCCAGATCCTCATACAGCACGGCGTGGACCTGCTCCACGATCGGCATATCCACACCGTAGCGCGCGGCCAGGGCCTTGGCGGCCCGTGCGGTCCGGAGACCCTCAACGGCCTGACCGATCTCCTCGCAGGCCGCCTCCGGTGACAGGCCGCGCGCCAGCGCGAGACCGAGGCGCCGATTGCGGGACTGATCATCGGTGCAGGTCAGCACGAGATCACCCATCCCGGCGAGTCCCATGAAGGTCTGCGGCAACCCGCCCATCGCATGCCCGAGCCGCATCAGTTCGGCGAGTCCGCGCGTGATGACGGCGGCCCGGGCGTTGGCCCCGAAACCGAGACCGTCGGTGGCCCCGCAGGCGATGGCGAGCACGTTCTTGAGCGCGCCGCCGAGTTCGACGCCGACGACATCCGGGTTCGAATAGGCTCGCATGCCGGCGCCGTGGAACCAGGTAACCGCACGGCCGGCGAACTCGGCGTCGGTGCTGGCGACGGTCAGGGCGGTGGGCAGTCCGGCGACGACCTCACGCGCGAAACTCGGTCCGGAGACGAGACCATGCGGGGGTGGATACGTGCACTCGGCCGCGACAACCTCGTGCATCAGCGCATGCGTATCGGGCTCGACACCCTTGCAGGCCCAGAGGAAGGGGCGTGCCTGCGCCGCCTCCGGGTCCAGATCAGCGACCATGCGCAGCATGGCGCGGAAGGTATGGCTCGGGGTCGCGTAGAGGAGCGCGTCGCTGCCGCTGACGGCCTCGGCGAGGTCGGTGGTCGCGTAAATGCCTTCGGGCAGGGTCAGATCCGGCAGATAGCGCCGGTTCTCGCGCCGGTCGCGGATCGCCGCGACGTTGTCCGCATCCCGGCCCCAGAGGGTGACGCCGAGGCCATTACGCGCGAGGGCGGCGGCCAGGGCGGTGCCCCAGGCGCCAGCGCCCAGGACGGCGATACGGGTGGCGGGGGCGGGGTTCATGTCGCTCTACGTGCGTTCTGGTCAGTGGGCCGTGTCGGTCGAATCGGCTGCGGCACCGCCGGCGGCGTCGCCATCGCCACCCTGTTGGCGGGCCCGCTGCTGCGCATAGACCACGTCGAAATTGATCGGCTGCAGAACCAGCTGCGGCAGACCGCCCTTCTGGACCAGATCACCCACGGCCGCCCGGGCGTAGGGATAGAGGATGCCAGGGCAGTAACTGCCGAGCATATGCTCGAATTCCTCGCCCTCGAAACCGGCGATATCGAACAGGCCCGCCTGTTTCAGTTCGACCAGGAAGGCCGTGCGCTCACCGTGCTGCGCGGTGACGGTTACACCAAGGACGATCTCGTGCAGCGTATCGCCGACCTGATTGTGCTCGGTATTGAGCTGGAAGCTGATCTGGGGCTGCCAGTCGCTGCCGGAGCCGAAAATCCCGGGCGCGGCGGGTGACTCGAAGGATACGTCCTTGAGATAGAGCTTCTGGATCTGGAAACGGCGGCCGCTGTCGGCCCCTGCCTGCTGTTCTTCGCTCATGGTGCCTGTGGTCTCCGCCGTCACCACCCGTTTCCGGGTGTCGATTTTATGACACTTGGTGCCGCCCGCTCATCTCCGCGCCGCCTTGCCGGCGCGATGCGCCCGGTTCAGCTCTTCGCGCGCTCGTCTTTCTGCGGCTTTTTCTTCTTCTTTTGACCGCCGGAACCGCTCTTGCGCGAACCGCTGCCGGTCTCCACCGGCAGTTCCGCCTTGCGCCATGCCGGCATACCGCCCTCGATGGAGTGCAGCCGGGTGAACCCGTTTTTCGCCAGTTCCTTCGCGGCGCGTTCCGCGTCGAGCCCGCCCTCGTCATAGAGGATGACAGGGTATTCGCGCAGTTTCTCGAGCTGTTTCAGGTGACTCGAGACTTCACGCGACGGGATGGAGCGCGCGCCCGGCACGTGCCCCTGCTCGAACTCCTTCTGTGCACGGGTGTCGATGAACACGGCGTCTTCATTGTTGCTCAGCCGGGTCGCCCGCGCGGGCGACAGCGGCTGCGTCGTGCGGCGCGCACGCTGCACTTCGAGGACCACGATCATGGTCACGGTCACGGCGAGCGCCACGAACATCAACGGATGATTGGCGACGAATTCGGGGATACGTTCCATGAGGACTCACGTGTTGGGTGACGCGCCAGCGCCCGGTTGAATGGCGCGGGAGTATACGCCGCGGCCGCAGCAGCGCAAAACCCCGCAGCGGCGGGTGAGAGGAGCCTGCCACTCGCCTACAATACGCGCCATGCGCCGCCCCCGCTTGCCGTCTTTCCTGCTCCCGCTCCTGGCCCTGGCACTCCTGCCGGCGCCCGGCGTCGCGGCCGATGAGGCCGAGACCCGAGCCCGTCTCGAGGAACTGCGGGAACGGATCGATGCCGTCCAGGGTGATCTGCGCGAGGAGCGTGAACGCCGCGATGAGGCCAGCGCGACACTCGCCAGGCTCGAGCAGCGCATCGGCTCGATCGCGAACCGGATCGACGATCTCGATACCCGGATCGACCGGAGCCGGCGGCGCCTCGACCAGCTCGAAGCCAGGCGGCGCGAGCTGGTCGAGTCACTGGAGGGCCACCGGGATACACTGGCGGAGCAGTTGCGGGCGGCGCACCGATTCGGCCGCCAACCGGCCCTGCGTCTGCTGCTGCGCCAGGACAGTCCTGGCACCCTGGCCCGCGCACTCGGCTATTACGGGTATTTCAATCGCGCACGGCTGGGCGCGATCGATGAGGCGCGATCTCTGATGGACAAGATCGCGGGGGTGACTCAGGACGCGCGCGCGGCCCGCGAAGAACTGGCAACCGCGCGCGAGGGCCTCGAGAGCCAGCGGGCCAGGCTGGAACAGGCGAGCGCTGAACGACGTCAGGTCGTCGAACGGCTGCAGGCGTCCATCGCCGAGAAGGGCGATGAACTGGAACGCCTGCAGGCGAGCCGGGAACGGCTTCGGGAGCTGCTCGAGAAACTCGGCAATGTCATGGATGACATCCCCGGCGCGCCGCTGGAGGAACGACCGTTCGACACCCAGCGCAATGCCCTGGACTGGCCCGCGGGGGGTGATCTGCGCGTCCGGTACGGGAGCGAACGCGCCAGCGGCCGCACCCGGTGGCGGGGTCTTGTGATCGACGCCGCCGCGGGCGAGCCGGTGCGAGCCGTCTATCATGGCCGGGTGGTGTTCGCCGACTGGCTGGAAGGGTTTGGCCAACTGCTGATCGTCGACCATCAGGACGGGTGGCTCAGCCTGTATGGCTACAACCGGCAACTGCTGCGCTCGACCGGGGACTGGGTGGCCCCCGGCGAGGCGATCGCCCGGGTCGGTGCCTCCGGGGGTCAGCGCGAACCCGGCCTGTACTTCGAGATCCGCCGCCAGGGCCAGCCCGTGGACCCGATGGATTGGCTCGCCGCGCGCTGATTGTGCCTATGGGGCGCATCCCCATGCGCCGCGCCGTCGAAATCGCGTGTTAGACTTGAAATCATACTCGTGTTCAATACCGGCCGCCCCGGAGATCCCGCATGGCCCACCCGACCCGCAAACTCTTGCTGGTACTCCTCGGTACCGTGCTCGGCGCCACCCTGACCCTGGGGCATGCCGTGCTGGCGCAGGACGAAGACCGCAGCGCCGCCGAGGAACTGCCGCTGGAGCAGCTGCGCACATTCACGGACGTGTACTCGCGCATCAAGGACAACTACGTCGAGGAAATCGACGACGACCAACTGCTGGAATACGCGATCGAAGGCATGCTGAACGGCCTTGATCCGCACTCGTCGTACCTCAACCAGGAGGCGTTCCGTGAACTGCAGATCGGGACCCAGGGCGAGTTCGGCGGCCTTGGCATCGAGGTGACGATGGAAGACGGCTTTGTCCGGGTGGTCGCGCCGATCGACGGGACGCCCGCGGCGCGCGCCGGGATCCAGGCGGGCGATCTGATCGTCCGGCTCGACGACAAGCCGGTGAAGGGAATGACCCTCAACGACGCCGTGCAGAAGATGCGCGGGGAGCCGGGTACGGATATCGAACTCATGATCGTGCGCGACGGCGAGGACAAGCCGATCCGGGTCACGATCACGCGCGACACGATCGAGGTCACCAGCGTCGATTCGCGGATGCTTGAACCGGGCTACGGCTACCTGCGGGTTTCGCATTTCCAGACCAACACCCAGCAGGCAGTCGATGAGGCCATCCGCGGCCTGAAAGACAAGGCGGAAAACGGCCTCCGGGGACTCGTGCTCGATCTGCGCAACAACCCGGGCGGCGTACTCTCGGCGGCCGTGAGCGTCTCCGACACGTTCCTCGAAGACGGGCTGATCGTCTACACCGAGGGCCGCGTCAAGGATTCGAAACTACGTTACAGCGCGCGCCCCGGTGACGCGATCGACGGCGCACCGATGATCGTGCTCGTGAACGAGGGCTCGGCCTCCGCGTCGGAGATCGTCGCGGGTGCGCTGCAGGATCACGAGCGGGCGCTGGTGGTCGGTAAACAGACCTTCGGCAAAGGCTCGGTGCAGACGATCCAGGACCTGTCGAATGGCGGCGCACTCAAGCTCACGACGGCGCGCTACTACACGCCGGACGGGCGCTCGATCCAGGCGGAAGGGATCGAGCCGGACATCGCGACCGGGGCATACAGGCTCACCTCGATCAAGGATGAGGGCGTCGGCGCGCTGACGGAGGCGGATCTGGCCCAGCACCTGACCAACCCCAACGGGGAAGACAAGGACGATGCGGCCAAAGACGAGGATGCGGACTCCGGCGACGGGGAGAACGGCGATCTCGCGACCAGCGATTACGAGCTCTACGTCGGTCTCAACGTGCTCAAGGCCCTGAGTATCTTCGGCTCGAAGTAACGGCGTGGCGGTGCGGCGCTGGGGTCCGCTGCTCCTGACGCTGGCGCTTGGCATCAGCCAGGCGGCAGCGGCCCCGACCGCCGCGCTGATCATCGACGATCTCGGGCACAATCGCGAGAGCGCGCGGCGCGCTCTCGCGCTGCCACCCCCGTTCGCGGTGGCGATCCTCCCCCACGCACCGTACACCACCGCCATTGCCCGGGCCGCCAGGCGAGCGGGTACCGACATCCTCGTCCATATGCCGATGGAGACCGAACGCGGTCCTGCCGCACCCCATGCGCTGCTCGCGGATATGGATGAGAGCACCCTGCGCGCGCGCCTGGGGCGCGCCGTCGATTCGGTCCCCGGGGCCGTCGGCGTGAATAATCACCAGGGCAGTGGCCTGACGACACGGGCTTCAGTCATGGATGTCGTCATGCGGGAACTCGCCCAACGGTCGCCGCCACTGCTGTTCATCGACTCCCGCACGACGGCCGCCACGGAAGCCGAAGCGGCTGCGCGGGACGCGGGTATCGCCGTCGCCCGCCGGCATGTGTTTCTCGATCACCGGAAGGGCACGGACGCGATCGAGCGGGCGACCGAGGCCTGGTTCGCGCGCGCCCGCGAGACCGGGTGCGCGCTCGCGATCGCGCACCCGCGGCCGGATACGATGCGGGTGCTCGAACGCCGGCTATCGCGTGCGAATGGGATCGAGCGCGTGGACCTGGCGACCTACATCGAACGCTGCGGGACTCCCGCCACTGGAGACACGAAATGGCGCGTATCCTCATCCCCATCGCCAGCGGCTGCGAGGAACTCGAAGCCGTAACCCTGATCGACCTGTTCCGGAGGGCGGAATTCGAGGTCGTTACCGCCGGACTGGAGGAGGGCCCGGTCACCTGCAGCCGCGGGGTCGTCCTCGTCCCCGATACCACACTGGCCATGGTGGCCGCCGAATCGTTCGACGCCATCGTGCTGCCCGGCGGCGGCCCCGGTGCCGACCGGCTGCGCGAGGACGAACGCTTGATCGATATGCTCAACCGGCACCGCGAGGGCGACGGCTGGCTCGGCGCGATCTGCGCCGCGCCGGGCGTGCTCGCCGCCCACAACCTCCTCGGTCCCGGCCCGGTGACCGCCTTCCCCGGGGCGCTGGAACCCTACGGCATCGAAAGCAGTGATGCGCCGATCGAGATCGACGGCCACGTCGCGACCTCACGCGGTCCGGGCACCGCCATGGACTTCGCGCTGGAGCTCATCGAACGGCTGGACTCGCGCGAACGGCGTCGGGAAGTCGAGGCGCGGCTGCAGCGGTAGGCTTCGGGCTTTCTTCAGGGCGCCAGGAACAAGGCGGGATCACGCAGAGCCGCAGAGGGCGCAAAGTAAATAAACCTTTTGAACCATATTTCGAAAATCGGGCGACATGGAAATGCCATGAGCGTTTAGCCCAGTATCGATTTTCTTTCAGACTCTGCGCACTCCGCGGCTCTGCGTGATTCATCTTTTTTGGGGGCTCGCTGTCGCCCCTCGCGTCGTGGCGAGAGAACCAGCCAGGCTTGGATGACCTCGCCCGGGGCGCTGCGCGCATTCGAGCGGACCGCGGGCAAGCCCGCTCCTACAAAGGAATTTCTCTGCGCCCTTCGCGTGCTCCGCGCCTCTGCGTGAAAACCGTCGGCTGGCTACTCAACCGTCACCGATTTCGCCAGGTTGCGCGGTTTGTCCACGTCGGTGCCCTTGAGGACCGCGACGTGGTACGCCAGCAGCTGCAGGGGCACGGTGTAGAGGACCGGATCGGTGAGGTCGGTGCCGCTGCCCGGTACGCGGATCACGCGGTCCGCGGCCTGCAGCGACACGCGAACGTCGTCACCCGCGAATACGATCAGGCGGCCACCGCGCGCGCTGACTTCCTGCAGGTTGGAAGCGAGTTTCTCCACCAGCGCGTCATTGGGCGCGATGGCCACTACGGGCATGTCCTCGTCGACCAGGGCGAGCGGGCCGTGCTTGAGCTCGCCGGCCGCGTAGGCCTCGGCGTGGATGTAGGAGATCTCCTTGAGCTTGAGCGCCCCCTCCATCGCGATCGGATAGTGTATGCCGCGCCCGAGGAACAGGGCGTGGCGTTTGTCGACGAACAGCTCGGCGAGTTCCGCGATCTCGGCATCGAGCTCGAGGACACGTTCAATCCGCCCGGGCAGGCCGATCAGGTCTTCCACGGCGGCGCCTTCGCCTTCCGCGTCGCCGGTTCGCCGAGCGAGGACGAGGGTGAGCATCGCCAGCGCGGTCAACTGGGTGGTAAAGGCCTTGGTGGATGCGACGCCGATCTCCGGGCCCGCACGGGTCATCGCCACCAGGTCGGCCTCGCGCGCCAGCGAGGATTCCGGCACGTTGCAGATCGCCATGGTCGCGGCGTAACCGAGACGTTTGGCCTCGCGCAGCGCGGCGAGGGTATCGGCGGTCTCGCCGGACTGGGAGATCGCCACGAACAGCGTACCCTCGGGCACGACCGGTTCTCGATAGCGATACTCGCTGGCGATCTCCACGTTGACCGGGATCCGCGCCGTGCGCTCGATCGTGTAGCGCGCGACCATCGCGGCGTGGAAACTGGTGCCGCAGGCGACGATATGAACACCGCTGATGCGCGGCAGCAGTTCCGTTGCCTGATAACCGAAGGCGGCGTCGAGGACGCGGCCATTGGCGGTGCGTTCTTCGAGGGTATCGCCGATCGCGCGCGGCTGCTCGAAGATCTCCTTGAGCATGTAATGGCGGTAGTTGCCACGCTCGACCGCATCGGCGGTCAGTTCGGACTCGTGCTCCGCACGCTCGACGCGCTGCCCGGCGCTGTCAAAGATCCGGACCTCGGTGCGGGTGACGTCGGCGACATCGCCCTCTTCGAGGAAGACGAAACGGCGGGTTACGGGCAGGAGGGCCGCCACATCAGAGGCGACGAAGTTCTCGCCGATCCCGAGCCCGATCACGACCGGGCAACCCCTGCGCGCGACCACGATCCGCCCGGGATCCTGGCGGCTCAGCGCGGACAGGGCATAGGCACCATCAAGCTCGGCGACCGTCGCCTGCACCGCCTTGAGGAGATCGCCGCCGTTGCTTCCGGCCTGCTCGTGGATGCGGTGGCAGACGACCTCGGTATCGGTGTCCGAGGTGAATTCGTAACCGGCGGTCTCGAGTGCCGCCCTCAGGACGGCGTGGTTCTCGATAATGCCATTGTGCACGAGTGCGAGGTCGTCACCGGACAGGTGCGGATGTGCATTGCGTTCATGCGGCACACCGTGGGTCGCCCAACGGGTGTGCGCCACGCCCGTATGACCGCGGAGCGGATGCTGCTCGAGGGTCTGCTCGAGCGCCTCGACCCGACCGACCGCACGCTGGCGCACCAGCCGTCCCTCATCATCGAGCACGGCGATACCGGCGGAGTCGTAGCCTCGGTATTCAAGGCGCCGCAGGCCTTCGAGCAACAGGGGTATAACGTCGCGCTCAGCGACCGCGCCGACAATGCCGCACATGATGATCTCCCTCGGAATTCAGCCGGCGGCATCTCGCCCTGCCGACGGCGGTTCTACCGCGTCCGGTTTTTATAGCAGACCGCGGCGGAAGCGCCACGGCGCGCCCCGCCCGGCGGCTACTCCGACGATTTGTCGTCGGGCCCCGCGTCGCGGTCGGCTGGCCGCGTCCAGCCTTCGATCGTACGCTGGCGGGCACGGCCGACCGTCAGGCGCTCGGGCGGTGCATCGCTGGTCAGGGTCGTGCCGGCGCCGACGGTGGCGCCGTCACCGATGGTAACCGGCGCCACGAGTTGGCAATCCGAACCGATGAAGGCGCGCTCGCCGATCACGGTCCGGTGTTTGCGGTAGCCATCGTAATTGCAGGTGATCACACCGGCGCCGATGTTCGACTTCGGCCCGACCTCCGTATCCCCGACGTAGGACAGATGATTGATCTTGCTGCCGGCACCCAGATCGGTGTTTTTCGTCTCGACGAAATTCCCGACCTTTGCCGCCTCGCGGAGGCGACTCCCCGGTCGCAGGCGCGCGAAGGGGCCGACGCTGCAGCCGCGGCCGATCTCCGCGCCCTGGAGGACACTGTGGGGCTCGATCACCGCGTCATCGGCCACGGTGGTATCCCGCAGCACGCAGTGGGCACCGATGCGCACGCCGGCGCCGAGCCGGACATCACCCTCGAAGACGCAGCCCACATCGATCGTGGTGTCGCACTCTGCGTGCAGATTCCCGCGGATATCGATCCGGCCCGGATCGCGCACGGAAACGCCGGCTGCCATCAGTTCCTCCGCCAGCCAGGCCTGCCAGGTCCGTTCAAGTGCGGCGAGCTGGGTGCGGCTGTTCACGCCGCGCACTTCCCACTCGTGGTCGGGCTGGACGGCCGCGATCGTCCCACCGGCGCTGGCGACGCGCCCGATGACATCGGTGAGATAGTATTCGCCCTGGGCATTATCCCGGTCGAGCGCGGCGACGTGCCGCGCGAGCGGCCCGGTCCGCATAGCGAGCAGGCCCGTGTTGATCTCGGTGAGCGCCCGCTCTTCGGGACCCGCATCACGCTCCTCGACGATGCGGCTGACGTTCCCGTTCGCGTCGCGGACGATCCGCCCGTATCCGGCGGGATGGTCGACATTGACGGTCAATAGGGACAGGTCAGTGCGGTGGGCAGCCTCGACGAGCGCCTCGAGTGTGGCGCGTTGCGGCAGCGGCACGTCGCCGTAGAGGACGAGCGTGGTGTCGTTGGCGTTCAACCCGCCCAGCGCCGACGCCACGGCGTCGCCGGTACCGCGCTGCTCCGGCTGGAGGACGGTCTCGACGCCTTGCGGTACGGCCGCTCGCACGGCGTCGGCGCCGTGCCCGACCACCACGCGCACACGGTCGGCACCGAGCAGGGCAGCGCGGTCGAGCACATGCTGCAGGAGTGTGCGGCCCGCGAGATCGACCAGCACTTTCGGGCCGCGGGACCGCATCCGGCGGCCTTCCCCGGCCGCGAGCACGATGACGTTCAGGCCCATCAGGGGATGCCTCGGCGCAATGGCAGCGGCCGCCGGCCGGCCCGGCGGCCCGCGTTACTGTCGTACCGGTACGCGGTAATCAGGAGCGTTGCCGGCGCAGTTTCCGGATCGTCTGCAGCTGGGCGGCCGCCTCCGCGAGTTCCGCGCGGGCACGGGCGTAGTCGTATTCGTCCTGCTGCTGCGAAATCCGCTCGGCGGCCTTGCGGCGCGCTTCTTCCACCGCCGCCTCATCGAGATCATGCGCACGGGCGGCGCTGTCCGATAGCACCGTCACCACATACGGCTGGACCTCGAGGATCCCGCCGGAGACGTAGATGATCTCCTCTTCACCGCTCTCGGTCTTGACGCGGACGTCACCGGGGATGAGGCGCGTCACCAGCGGCGTATGCCGTGGTGCGATGCCGACTTCGCCGAGTTCGGCCGGTGCGTGCACCATCGTCGCCTCGCCCGAGTAGATCTCGGACTCGGCGCTGACGATGTCGACGTGAATGGTCGTGGCCATGACGTAACCTCCTTACTGGAGTTCCTTGGCCTTTTCGACGGCTTCGTCGATCGTGCCCACCATGTAGAACGCCTGTTCCGGAATGTCGTCGTATTCGCCCTCGACGATACCCTTGAAGCCGCGGATCGTCTCCTTCAGCGAACAGTACTTGCCGGGCGCGCCGGTGAAGACCTCCGCCACGAAGAACGGCTGCGACAGGAAGCGCTGGATCTTACGGGCGCGGTTGACGCTCTGCTTGTCCTCGTCGGACAGCTCGTCCATGCCCAGGATCGCGATGATGTCCTTCAGTTCCTTGTAGCGCTGGAGGGTCATCTGGACGTCACGCGCGACATTGTAATGTTCCTGACCGATCACGAGCGGATCGAGCTGGCGGCTGGTCGAATCGAGCGGGTCGACTGCCGGATAAATGCCCTGCTCGGCGATCGAGCGTGCCAGCACGACGGTGGCGTCCAGATGCGCGAAGGTCGTCGCCGGGGACGGGTCCGTCAGGTCGTCGGCCGGCACGTACACGGCCTGGATCGAGGTAATCGAGCCGGTCTTGGTCGAGGTGATGCGCTCCTGGAGCATGCCCATTTCCTCGGCCAGCGTCGGCTGATAGCCCACCGCTGACGGCATGCGGCCGAGCAGCGCCGAGACCTCGACACCCGCCAGCGTGTAGCGGTAGATGTTGTCGATGAACAGCAGCACGTCACGCCCTTCCTCACGGAACGCCTCGGCCATGGTCAGGCCGGTCAGGGCGACGCGCAGGCGGTTACCCGGCGGCTCGTTCATCTGGCCGTAGACGAGCGAGACCTTGTCGAGGACGTTCGACTCGGTCATCTCGTGGTAGAAGTCGTTGCCCTCACGGGTCCGCTCACCGACACCGGCGAACACGGAGTAGCCCGAGTGCTCGATCGCGATGTTGCGGATCAGCTCCATCATGTTGACGGTCTTGCCGACGCCGGCACCGCCGAACAGACCGACCTTGCCACCCTTGGCGAACGGGCAGAGCAGGTCGATGACCTTGATACCGGTCTCGAGCAGTTCCGCCGCACCGGCCTGTTCGTCATAGCTCGGGGCCTTGCGGTGGATGGCCCATTCCTCGTCGGCGCCGACATCACCCTTCTCGTCGATCGGCTCGCCGAGGACGTTCATGATGCGGCCAAGGGTCTTCGTGCCGACCGGCACGGAGATCGGTTTGCCCGATGTGCTGACGCCCATGCCGCGACGCAGCCCATCCGAAGAGCCCATCGCGATGCAGCGCACCACGCCGTCGCCCAGCTGGGCCTGCACCTCGAGGACGAGTCCCCAGTCATCGACGTTCAGTGCGTGGTAGACCTTTGGCACTTCATCGCGCGGGAACTCGACGTCGATCACGGCGCCGATGACGGATACGATCGTTCCGGAGCTCATGTTGGTTTCCTCTGACAAATCGTTATACGGAAAAAGCCGCTGGCGTCGCCTGAATCGGTCCGATCAGCCCGAAACGGCCGCTGCACCCGAGACGATCTCGGTCAGCTCCTGTGTAATCGCGCCCTGGCGCGCCTTGTTGTACTGCAACTGGAGATCCTCGATGAGGTCCTCGGCGTTGTCCGAGGCACTCTTCATCGCGATCATCCGGGCCGCCATCTCGCAGGCGATGTTCTCGACCACGCCCTGGTATACGAGCGATTCGATGTAGCGCTGCAACAGCGCGTCGAGGACCTCGGCCGCCTCCGGTTCGTAGATGTAGTCCCAGTGCCGCTCGCGCAGAGCTTCCAGTTCCTTCTGTTCGTCCCGATTGGCCGCGCTTTCGGACGGATCCGGCGGATCCAGCGGCAGCAGGCGACGGACGGTCGGCTCCTGGGTCATCGTGTTGACGAAGCGGTTATGCACCAGGTGGAGTTCCTGGATCCGGCCTTCGTCGTAGGCCTCGAGCATCGCCTTGATCGGGCCGATGACATCCGATAACCCCGGCGTATCGCCGAGCCCGTCGACTTCGGCATCCACGTTCGAGCCCGTGCGCTTGAGGAACTGGGCACCCTTACGGCCGATCGCCGCGGTTTCGATGGTGACGCCTTTTTCGTGCTGGGCCTGGAAATCGCGGATCAGGCGCCGGAACAGATTGACGTTCAGGCCGCCGCAGAGACCGCGGTCCGTCGTGATCACGACATAGCCCACCCGACTGACCGAATCGGCGGCCACCAGGTACGGATGCGGGTATTCCGAATTGGCGTACGCCAGGTGCCCGATCACGTTGACCATCTTGTCGGCGTAAGGCCGCGTGGCGGCCATACGGTTCTGGGCCTTGCGCATCTTGGATGCGGCGACCATTTCCATCGCGCGGGTGATCTTCTGAGTATTCTGGATACTCGAGATCTTGCCGCGGATTTCCTTTGCACCGGCCATCGTGCGCTCCGTTTACCAGACGCCGTTGGACTTGAAGTCCTCGACGGCCTTCCTGATTTCGCCCTCGATCTCGTCGTTGTAGTCGCCGCTCTGGTCGATCTTCTCGATCAGCGCGCTGTAGTTCGACTTCACGTGGCTCTGCAGGGCGGACTCGAAGTCGACGACCTTCTTGAGTTCGACATCGTCGATGTAGCCCTGCGTGGCCGCGTACAGCGAGACCGCCATTTCGCCGACCGAGAGCGGCGAATACTGACTCTGCTTCATCAGCTCCATGACGCGCTGCCCGCGCTCGAGCTGCTTGCGGGTCTGCTCGTCCAGATCCGACGCGAACTGGGCGAACGCCTGCAGCTCGCGGTACTGCGCGAGTGACAGTCGAATGGTGCCACCGAGCTTCTTGATGATCTTCGTCTGCGCGGAGCCACCGACACGAGAGACCGACAAGCCGGCGTTGATCGCCGGGCGGATGCCGGAGTTGAACAGATCGCTCTCGAGATAGATCTGGCCATCGGTGATCGAGATCACGTTGGTCGGGACGAACGCCGAGACGTCGCCCGCCTGGGTCTCGATAATCGGAAGCGCGGTCAGCGACCCGGTTTTGCCCTTGACCTCGCCGTCGGTGGCCTTCTCGACGTAGTCGGCGTTGACCCGCGCCGCGCGCTCCAGCAGCCGCGAGTGCAGATAGAACACATCGCCCGGATAGGCCTCACGGCCGGGCGGACGACGCAGGAGCAGGGAGACCTGACGGTACGCCCAGGCCTGCTTGGTCAGGTCATCGTAGACGATGAGCGCGTCTTCACCGCGGTCGCGGAAGTATTCACCCATGGCACAGCCGGCATAGGCGGCGATGTACTGCGCGGCGGCGGATTCGGCGGCACCGGCGGCGACCACGATGGTGTGCTCCATCGCCCCGTGCTCTTCGAGCTTGCGCACGGTCGCGGCGATCGACGACTGCTTCTGGCCGATCGCGACGTAGATGCACTTAATGCCCGTGCCTTTCTGGTTGATGATCGTATCGACGGCGATCGCCGACTTACCGGTCTGACGGTCACCAATGATCAGCTCACGCTGCCCACGGCCGATCGGGACCATCGAGTCGATCGCCTTGAGACCGGTCTGGACCGGCTGGTCGACCGACTGGCGCGCGATCACGCCCGGGGCGACCACCTCGATCGGTGCCGTCTGTTTGGCCCCGATCTCGCCCTTGCCATCCAGGGGGCTGCCGAGCGAACCGACGACGCGGCCGAGGAGTTCTTCCCCGACCGGCACCTCGAGGATACGGCCGGTACAGCGGGCGGTATCGCCTTCGGACAGGTGGACGTAATCGCCCAGCACGACGACGCCGACGGAGTCACGCTCGAGGTTGAGCGCGAGGCCGAACGTTTCGCCCGGGAACTCGATCATTTCGCCCTGCATGACCTCGCCGAGGCCGTGTACGCGGACGATACCGTCCTGCACGCTGACGACGGTGCCTTCGGTGCGCGCTTCGGTGCCCGCATCGAAGTCTTCGATGCGCTGCTTGATCAGCTCGCTGATTTCGGACGGGTTGAGTTGCATGGAGTTGATTCCTCTGTAATTCCCGGTGATCAGTGGGCGAGGCGGCTCGTCAGGCGCTCGAGGCGCCCCTTGAGCGAGCCGTCGATGACCAGGTCTCCGGCCCGGATCACGGCCCCGCCGATCAACGACGGGTCGACCTCGCAATGGAGACGGATTTCGCGGTCGAGACGCTTGCGCAGGGAGGCGCTGACGCGCTCACGCTGGCCTTCGTCGAGTTCGGCCGCGGAAGTGATCCAGGCGTCGACCGTGCCCTCGGCCTCGGCACGCAATGCCTCGTAGCGATGCGCGACATCGGGCAGCACGGGGAGCCGACCATTGATGGCCATCAGGCGCACGAGGTTGCGCGCGCCTTCCTCGATATCGTCCCCCGCGATTCCGAGCACGAGCTCGGCGCGCTCGTCCGGCGACAGGCGGGGCGCGCGCAGGACACGCGCCACGCGCTCATCGGCAGCGATATACGCCAGCACGGCCAGCGTGCCGGACCATTCCTCCCGACGCCCGCTCGCACTCGCGAGTTCGAAAACTGCCGCGGCATAGGGCCGGGCAAGCTGGTTCGAAGCCATTGCGCGGATCCCTTAGAGTTCCTCGACGAGTTCGTCGAGTACGCGGGCGTGTTTGTCCTGGTCGACCTCGCTGCGGAGCACCTTCTCGGCCCCCGAGAGCGCGATTGCGACGACCTGGCCACGCAGATGCTCGCGCGCCTGGGTGACCTCGCGGTCGATCTCGGCCTGGGCGGACTGCTTGATGCGCTCGGCCTCGCTCCGGGCGGACTCCTTCGACTCTTCGACGATCTCGTTCCCGCGTTTCTGCGCGTTCTCGATGATCTCCGAGGCCTGGGCCTTCGCCTCACGCAGGGTCTCTTCGCCCCGCTGACGGGCAAGCTCCTCTTCGTGCTCGCCGCGTTCAGCGGCCGCGAGGCCGTCGGCGATCTTTTTCTGCCGCTCGTGCAGCGCGTCGCGAAGCGGCGGCCACACGAGCTTCATGCAGAACCAGACGAACAGGGCGAACCCGATAGTCTGACCGAGCAGTGTCAGATTGATGTTCATGACTGCGTCCCCGGTGGTTCGGCGTCAACGACGGTTGCGGAAAGTACGCGGCAACCGTGGCGGAACTGCTAGGCCACGAAGATCACGTAGAGGCCGATCGCGAGACCGATGACCGACAGCGCGTCGAGCAGACCGGCGACAATGAACATCTTCACCTGCAGCATCGGCGCCATCTCCGGCTGCCGCGCGGCGCCTTCGAGGAACTTGCCGCCAAGCATGCCAAAGCCGATAGCGGTGCCGAGGCCGGCAAGGCTCACCATGATGGCCGCGGCAATCAATTGAACAGCTTCTGCCATTTCCATTACTTCACTCCCGGGTGTCGAGGGGTTGGGTCAAACCGGTGCGACGGCATCACGCATCAATGCTCGTCGGTGTCGTGGGCCATCGACAGGTAGACGATGGTCAGAACCATGAAAATAAACGCCTGCAGGGGAACGACCAGGATATGGAAGATCGCCCACGGCAGGTGCAGTGCCCACTGGGCCCAGAACGGCAGCAGCGCCGCGATCAGGACAAAGATCAGTTCAGCGGCGTACAGGTTGCCGAACAGACGCATGCCGAGCGAGATCATCTTCGCCAGCAGGGTCACGGTCTCGAGGATCAGGTTGAACGGCAGCATCCACTTGCCGAACGGATGGAAGCACATCTCCTTCGCGAATCCACCGGCGCCCTTGATCTTCACGCTGTAGTACAGGATCAGGATGAACACGCCCAGTGCCATCCCCATCGGCGCATTGATGTCGGCCGGCGGCACGATGCGGAAGGCCGGCGCGCCGAATCCGTGCTCGGCGATATACGGGATGTAGTCGACGGGCACCAGGTCCATCAGGTTCATCAGGAACACCCAGACGACAATCGTCAGGGCAAGCGGCGCGATCAGCTCGCTGCGGCCGTGGAATGTATCGCGCACCTGGTTGTCGACGAACTCGACGATCGACTCGATGAAGTTCTGGAAGCCGCCCGGTTGATCGGTGGTCGCGCGCTTGGCGGCCATGCGGAAGATCCAGATAAAGAAGATGCCGGTGAGGGCGGAGAACATGAGCGTATCGACGTGCACCGCCATGAAGCCCATTTCCCTGGCTTCCTGCGCGTTCTGCGCAAAACCCCAGGAGCCGTTCGGGTGCTGCCCGTACGTGAGGTTGGTCAGGTGGTGCTTGATGTAACCCTGGGCTGTGAGCTGCTCGCTTGCCATAAGACAGGACCGTTCTCTGTGCGGTTTACTGTTCCAGTAGCAGCGGCGCGAACCAGTGCACCGTCTGTACCGCGATAAATGCCAGAATCAGCGGTAATGGCGGAACCTCGGGCCACACCCGAAAGATCGCCATGAAGGCCACCGCGATCGACGCGAGCTTGACGCCTTCACCGATATACAGGGCCCCGAGCATCGCGGCCGGCTTCGCCGGATCCGCCGCGAACACCCGCCAGGCGAACCAGACCTGTGCCAGCAGGCACGTTAGGCCGCCCAGTGCCGCGGCCAGGGCCGCCTTATCCCCGCCCGCGAGCCATGCGATCCCGGCGGCGACTGCCCCCGTTCCCGCCTGAGCCAATAGCAGCCGGCGGACCGGTCGTAATCGGCTGGCACCGCTCGGCAGCTGCTCGTTCACGGGTGACTCCGCTCCAGACCGTAGCAACCGGTCGCCCCGCTCGAAGCGCTGCATACGAAGCGCGCGAGTATATAGACCGGTCCGCGGGGGGGTCAACTTGGCCGCGCCCGTCCGGGCCCGGCACGGCGTCGCGGTGCGGACGCGGTTCGCGGGTTACCGGATGTGTTCGAGGATGCCTTCGAGCTCGTCGATACTGTTGTAGCTGATCTGCAGTTTGCCCCGGCCCCCCGTTCCGGTCTGGATCGTGACCGCCGCGCCCAGCTTCTCGGAGAGATCCTGCTCCATGCGCCGCGTGTCGGCGTCCTTCTTCGGCGGTTTCGCGGGCTTCTCGTTGTCACCTTCGAGTTCGCGCTTCACCAGCTGCTCGGTGGCGCGCACGGTCAGCCCGCGATCCGCTACCTGACGGGCGATCGCGCGCTGGCGATCCCCCTTGAGGCCGAGCAGGGCCCGGGCATGGCCCATCTCGAGGTGGCCGGTCTCGACCAGTTCCTTGACGTTGTCGTCGAGCTCCTGGAGGCGCAGCAGGTTGCTTACGGAGGCGCGCGAGCGGCCGACGGCGCCCGCGACCTGCTGATGGGTCAGGCCAAAGTCTTCCACCAGCCGTGAGATTGCACGCGCCTCTTCGAGCGGGTTGAGATCCTCGCGCTGGATATTCTCGATCAGGGCGATCGCTGCCGCGGCCTGATCTTCCATCTCGCGCACCACGCCTGGGATTTCGTCCATCCCGGCGATCTGGGCGGCGCGCCAGCGGCGCTCGCCGGCGATGAGTTCGAAGCCGCCGTCGACCGGGCGCACGACCACCGGCTGCACCATTCCCTGGGAGGAAATCGAGTCGGCGAGTTCCTGCAGCGCGTCGGGATCGAAATGCCGCCGCGGCTGGTAGCGTCCGCGGCGGACGCGATCGACGGGGAGCATCTGCAGTGCGTCGCGCTTTTCCTCTTCGGTCACCTCGGTGACCGAGTCGACCGAGTGGCCATCGCCAACGAGGGCACTGAAGCCCCGCCCGAGACCGCGCTTCCTGGACATGGTTTCGTGATTCCGTGTTAAAGCAGGTTGTTGGATCGTAGCCGGGATGCAGCGCCCCTACGCTGCGCCGGCGCTCTCGCGCGAGCGCGTCTTCGAGTCCTTGCGCAGGAGTTCGCCGGCGAGCGCGAGATACGCGAGCGCGCCGCGCGAGGTGCGATCATAGTACATCACCGGGCGGCCGTAGCTGGGCGCCTCGGCCAGGCGGACATTGCGCGGGATGATGGTCCGGTAGACCCGGTCTCCGAAGTGCTCGGTCAGCTCCGCCGAGACATCGGCGCCGAGGTTGTTGCGCCCGTCGTACATCGTGCGCAGCAGGCCCTCGAGTACGAGATCCGGGTTCACCGTGTCGCGGACATCGTCGATCGTGTTCAGCAGTGCCGAGAGGCCCTCCAGCGCGTAGTACTCGCACTGCATCGGGATGAGGACGCCGTCGGCCGCGACCAGCGCGTTCAGCGTGAGGATATTCAGCGCCGGCGGGCAGTCCACGAGGATGTAATCGTAGTCTTCACGCAGGGTATCCAGCGCCTTCTTCAGCCGCTGCTCGCGGGCCAGCTTCTCCATCAGCTTGACCTCGGCGGCGGTCAGGTCACCGTTGCCCGGCAGCAGCGCGTACTGAACCTTGTCCAGCGCCACCACGGCATCGCGGGCGGCGCATTCCCCCATCAGGACATGGTAGGCGGAGCGGGCGAGGTCACGCTTGTCGAGGCCGCTGCCCATGGTGGCGTTGCCCTGGGGATCGAGGTCGACCAGCAGGACGCGCCGGTGCGTCGACGCGAGCGAGGCCGCGAGGTTGACCGCGGTCGTCGTTTTGCCGACGCCGCCTTTCTGGTTCGCGATCGCGATGATGCGGGCCATCAGCCTGTCGTCTCCTGATCATCCATCCCGGCACCTGCGGGCTCGCCCCGCCGGACCATGCGCACGGCGTGGCGCTGGGCGTCGACACCCGGCACCACGAGCGGCACGACCTCGACCATCCAGTCGGGCCCCAGTGCCTCGATCTCGCGCGCCGGATCACGCCCCTTCGCCGCCAGCAGGCAGCCACCGGGCGCCGCCAGATGCCCGGCCGCGGCACCGAATTCCGCCAGACTGCCGAACGCGCGCGTAACCAGTGTGTCGAACGTGGCGCTCGGCGGCAGATCCTCCACTCGCGCACGTTCCACAATAACATTGCCGAGACCCAGGGTCCTGACGATATGTTCCAGAAACAGGGCGCGTTTGGTGCGCGGCTCTACCAGCGTCACGCCCAGATCCGGGTCGGCGATCGCGAGCGGCAGGCCCGGCAGGCCACCGCCCGAACCGATATCGGCGATACGCTCGCCACGCAGCAGTGGTGCCAGTGCAAGGCTGTCGAGGAGATGCACGGGCACCATGCGCTCGGGATCCAGTACCGAGGTGAGGTTATGCACCCGCCCCCAGCGCGCAAGTTCGTCACGATAGGCGAGCAGGCGCTCGCGGCGATCATCGGGCAGCGATTGTCCCAGCGCCTGCAAACCCGCCGCGAGCGGATCGGTAGTGGCCATCAGGCGCTGCGCCGGAGCGCGTCTCCGCGCCGGCGCAGGTGCACCAGCAGCAGCGACACGGCCGCCGGCGTCACCCCGGCGATGCGCCCGGCCTGACCGATCGTCGCCGGGCGATGGGCGGCCAGCTTCTCGCGGACCTCGGTCGACAGGCCCTGGACCTCCGTATAGTCGAGGTCGGGCGGCAGCTCGGTATCCTCGCGGGCGCGATCACGCTCGATCTGGTCACGCTGCTGGGCCACGTAACCGGCGTACTTCGCCTGGACGTCGATCTGGAAGGCCACGTCATCGGCCTCCACACCGGGCCCGATACCCGGTGCCCCCACCAGGGTGGCGTAATCCAGTTCCGGGCGGCGCAGCAGATCCTGGACCGGTTCGGGCTTCGAGATCCGCACGCCGCGCCGATTGGCCAGGTCGGTCGCCGCGTCGTCGCCGGGGCGCACCGTCAATTCGGCCAGCCGCGCCTGTTCCGCGGCGATCGCCGTTTCCCGCTCGCCGAATCGGGCCCACCGCTCGTCGTCGATCAGGCCGAGTTCACGCCCGATCGCGGTGAGGCGCAGGTCGGCATTGTCCTCGCGCAGCTGCAGCCGGTACTCGGCGCGGCTGGTGAACATGCGATAGGGCTCGCGCGTACCGCGCGTCACCAGATCATCGATGAGCACGCCGATATACGCCTGATCGCGCCGTGGCGTCCACGGGGCCTCGCCGGCGGCCGCGCGGGCGGCATTGAGGCCGGCGATGAGCCCCTGGGCGGCCGCCTCCTCGTAGCCGGTGGTGCCGTTGATCTGACCGGCGAAATACAGCCCGGTCAGTGGGCGCGTTTCCAGCGAGGGCTGGAGGCCGCGCGGGTCGAAGAAATCGTACTCGATGGCATAACCCGGGCGCGTGATATGCGCGTTGCCAAAGCCCGGGATCGAGCGCACGAACTCGATCTGGACGTCGAACGGGAGGCTGGTCGAGATGCCGTTCGGATAGAGCTCGGGGGTGTCGAGGCCCTCGGGCTCCAGGAATATCTGGTGGTGGTCGCGGTCGGCGAAGCGCACGACCTTGTCCTCGATCGAGGGGCAGTAGCGCGGGCCTTCGCTGTCGATATGGCCGCCGTACATGGCCGAACGGTGGAGCGATTCACGGATCAGGTCATGGGTCCCCGGCCCGGTGTGGGCGATATGGCACACGGTCTGGCGCGGGTGGTCCGCGGTCGATCCCATGAACGAGAATACCGGCCGCGGCTCATCGCCCGCCTGGACGTCCAGCGCGGAGAAGTCGATCGAGCGGCCGTCGATGCGCGGCGGCGTACCGGTTTTCAGGCGCCCGACCTCGAACGGCAGGGCGCGCAGGCGCTGGGCGAGTGCGTTGGCCGGCGCATCGCCGGCACGACCGCCACCGTGGTTCTGATCGCCCACATGGATCCGCCCGCCGAGGAAGGTTCCCACGGTCAGCACGACGCTCTCGGCCCGCAGCTCGATCCCGAGCTGGGTGACGACGCCAATCACCCGCTCGCCGTCGACGATCAGATCGTCCACGGCCTGCTGGAACAGCTGCAGATTCGGTTGCTGTTCGAGCGTGGCCCGGATCGCCTGTTTGTACAGCACGCGGTCCGACTGGGCGCGCGTGGCCCGCACGGCCGGACCTTTGCGGCCGTTCAGTGTCCGCACGTGGATCGCGGCACGGTCGGCGGCCTTAGCCATGGCGCCGCCGAGCGCGTCGATCTCGCGCACCAGATGGCCCTTGCCGATCCCGCCGATGGCCGGGTTGCAGCTCATCTGCCCGAGGGTGTCGAGGCTGTGGGTGAGCAAAATCGTGCGCGCACCGGTCCGCGCCGCGGCCAGCGCGGCCTCGGTCCCGGCGTGTCCGCCGCCGATGACAATGACGTCGTAGTGTTCTGGATGCTGCATAGCCGGCCTATGATAGCGCCCGACCCGCTGAGGTTAAATCACCGACTGTCGGTGGAAGCTTGGGTTGGGGAATTCTGATGCGTGTTTTCGGGTTCTCGCCAAGGCGCCAAGCGCGCCAAGGGACGCGAAGGAGGACAAAGGAAGAAGGCCTGGAGAGTTCGTAGGTCGGGTTTTAACCCGACACGTGGTGCCCCGATTCTGTCGGGCTGCACCCCGCTTCACAGAAATCCGACGAGGCGGGTGAAATTCCTCTCCATGATCTGATCGCCTCACACCCCGACACGCAGGTGTCGGGTTAAAACCCGACCTACGCCGTTCTTGGCGTCCCTTGGCGCGCTTGGCGCCTTGGCGAGAACCCCAAAACACGGTTCAGCGCCCCGAAGCCCTATCACTTGCCAATACAGAACCGGCTGAAGATTTCGCCCAGCAGGTCCTCGGTGGTGGTTTCGCCGGTGATGGCGCCGATGGCGGTCTGGGCCTGGCGGAGGCGTTCGGCGGCGAGTTCGCCGGCGCCGGTATCCACCAGTTCCGTGCGCGCGGCGCGGATTTCCCCATCGGCCCGGTCCAGGGCGTCGAGATGGCGGCGGCGGGCGCTGAAGGCGCCGCCTTCGGGGCCCGTTCCGAGCAGGGTGCGCAGGTGGGCGCGCAGGGCGTCGAGGCCCTCGCCGGTGACGGCCGAAAGGCGGAAGACACGCCCCGTCTCCGTGTCGATCACGCCGGCCTCTTCACCAGTGAGGTCGATCTTGGTGCGGACCGTGTCGACGACCGCGCCGGGTGGGAGCTCGGGCGTTTCCGCGTCGGCATCCGCGGCGCTGTCGACGACCAGAAGAACGCGATCCGCCTCGTCCAGCGCGGCACGCGCGCGGCGCACGCCCTCGGACTCGACCGGATCGTCGGTGGCGCGCAGGCCGGCGGTGTCGAGCAGGGTCAGCGGCACGCCGTCGAGGCGGATCGATTCACGCAGGACGTCGCGGGTGGTGCCAGCGATGTCGGTGACGATCGCGCTGTCGGCGCCGGCGAGGGCATTGAGCAGGCTGGATTTGCCCGCGTTCGGGGCGCCGGCGATGACGAGCGTCAGGCCCTCGACCAGCCGCCGGCCCTCGGCGGCGCTGGCGCGCGTGTCGGCGAGATCCGCGATCAGGGCATCCAGGCGGTCACGCAGCGCCGTATCGGCCAGAAAGTCGATCTCGTCCTCGGGGAAATCGAGCGCGGCCTCGATCCAGGCGCGCAGGGTCGTCAGCTCATCGCGCAGGGCATGCACGCGGCGGGAGAACGCGCCCTCCAGCGAGCGCATCGCGGCGCGGGCGCCGGCGGCGTCACCGCTCTCGATGAGATCGGCGACCGCCTCGGCCTGGGCGAGATCAAGGCGGCCATTGAGGAAGGCGCGCTCGGTGAACTCGCCGGGGCGAGCCGGGCGCGCCCCGAGTTCCAGCATGCGGGCGTACAGCGCATCGACGACGGCGGGGCCGCCGTGGCCGTGGAACTCGACCGTGTCCTCGCCGGTGTAGGAACCCGGACCGGGGAACCAGAGGACCAGCCCCTCGTCGAGCGTGATGCCGGCGCTGTCTCGGAACGGGCGCAGCGCAGCGCGGTGGGGCGGCGGCAGGGGCGGCGCCACGGCGGCGGCGATCGTGCCCGCGGCCGGGCCGCTGACCCGGACGATGCCGACCCCGCCATACCCGGGCGGGGTGACGGGGGCGGCGATCGTGTCCGGTTCGATCATGGGCGCCCGATCAGCGATCCCGGGCGGAGTCGTCGCTACGGTGGCCAGACTGGTCGGCACCGGACTGGTCTGCAATGGCCTCGGACGCCTCCGCCTGCGTGTCGTCCTCGGGCTCGGCCTTGTCAGTGCCCTTGCCCTTGCCCTTGTCGCGGCCCGGTACATCGCCGACCACATGGCGCGTGATGTAGTACTGCTGCGCGATCGACAGGACGTTGTTCGTCAGCCAGTACAGCACGAGCCCCGCCGGGAAGAACATGAAGAAGACCGTGAACACGACCGGCAGGGCCGCGAAGATCTTCTGCTGCATCGGGTCGACCGGCGCGGGGTTCAGCTTCTGCTGCGCCCACATCGAGGCGCCCATGAGCAGCGGCAGGATGAACCACGGGTCGCGCACGGAAAGGTCATTGATCCAGAGGATGAAATCCGCGTGGCGCAGTTCGACCGTCCCCAGCAGCATCCAGTAGAGCGCGATAAAGACCGGGATCTGGACCAGGATCGGGAGACAGCCACCGAGCGGGTTGATCTTCTCGGTCTTGTACAGGTCCATCATGGCGCGACCCATGCGTTCGCGGTCGTCGCCGTAACGGTCCTTGAGCTGCTGGATCTTGGGTTGCAGCTTGCGCATCTTCGCCATCGAGCGGTAGCTCTTCTCGGAGAGCTTGTAGAAGACGAGCTTGATCAGCAGCGTCAGCAGGATGATGGCGAAGCCCCAGTTGCCGACGTACGAGTGGAGCCAGTCCAGTACCCAGAACAGCGGTTCGGACAGGAACGCGAGGTAGCCGTAGTCGATCGTGAGGGTCAGACCCTCGGCGAGCCCCGCCAGATAATCCGTGTCCTTGGGGCCGACGTAGAGCCGGTTCGAGAAGGAGATACTCTCGCCGCTGGCCGCCTCCTTCGCCGTCGAATAGAGCCCGATCAGATAGCGCGGCTGCGCGCCGTCGGTGAGCGCCTTGGTGTAATAGGTATTGGTCTCCCCTTCGCTGGGCAGCCAGGCGGTTACGAAATAGTGCTCCACCATGGCGGCCCAGCCGCCCTCGAAGGTTTTCTGCATCGGCTCTTCGGCGATGTCCTCGAGGGCGATCTGTTCGTACTTGTCCTCGCTGTTGTAGTACGCGGCACCGAAAAATGCCGGCAGCAGGGTCGGCTGCTCCTCGCTCGGGATCTGGTAGCGCTGGAACTGGCGGTACTGGCGCCCCACCCAAGGCGAGTCGCCGGTATTCTCGACGTCGAAAGCGACATCGACGACGTAGCTGTCGCGATGGAAGGTATAGGTCTTGGTCACGCGCACACCGTCGCCGGACCACACGAGCGGCACCCGCAGCGTGTCCTCCCCCTCGGCCAGGCGGTACTCGTCAGCCTCGGCCCTGAACTCGGCGTGGTGCGTCGGCGCGGGCTGGTCGCCGGCCTGCAGGCCGGACTGCGCCACGAACAGGTCGCCGCCGGTATCCGTCAGGAGTTCGACCGGCTCGTCGCCGCCGCTCTCGGCCTTGTACTTGCGCAGGAATGCCTGGCGCAGATCGCCACCGCGCGTATCGATGGTGACGTCCAGACGATCGGTCACGACCTGGATGCGCCGACCCTTCTCGATCGGTGCCTGGCCCGGGGCGTCGTCGAGGCTGGCGTCGGAGGGCGTACCGTCATCGCCCGCATCGGCGGTTACCGGACCCTCGGGGGTATCCCCCGGAGCGGTGGCGGAGCCGTCACCGTCGGCGGAACGCTCGGCGGTCGCCGGTGCGGTGCCTTCACGCCGCGGGCCATAGTCGACCTGCCAAGTCTGCCAGATCAGCAGCAGGAGCAGGCCGAGCGCCCCGTAGAGAAATAACCGCTGGTTATCCATTTTCTGGTACGGCTCCGAGGTTTCGCTGCGGCGGTCTCAGGTTCTGGCCAGCCGTTGATGGAGGATGCGCCACTGGCGATCGATACTCGCCCGCAGCTCGGCACGATCGGCCCGGGCGGCGGCGGGCTTGGGCAGTACGATGAAATCGAGGCCCGCCGTGTATTCGGGATGGGCGCGGAAGCTCTCGCGCACGACCCGCTTGAACGTGTTGCGCCGCGTGGCGAGGGCGATCTTGCGACGGCCGACGGCAAGGCCAAGCCGTCCGTACGGCAGGGCGTTCGCTCGGGCCAGCACGGTTACCCGCGAATCGCCTGCCCGGGTCGCCCGCTCGAAAACGGCGCGGAACTCGACCGGCCGCAGCAAACGGTGATGGCGCGGAAAGCCGGCCACGCGGAACGGGACGCCGACGGCCGGCCGGCGATCACGGCGTCAGGCGATGACGGCCCTTGGCGCGGCGTGCCTTGAGCACGGCGCGACCGGCACGGGTGGCCATACGGGCACGGAAGCCGTGCGTGCGCTTGCGGTGAATCGTGCTGGGCTGAAACGTTCGCTTCATGATCGATATCCGGCTGTTCGACGGGCCCGGAGGGGCGCGGACAAGCGCGGAATCGTAGCGGCGAGCGCGCTCCGGGTCAATGTCTGTGGTGTATGGATCGCCCTGTGCAACGGGCGTACACTGCGGCGTCATTCCCGGTGCCTGCGCCGAGTCGATCCCGCATGGGGCGGCCGGCCGCCACGAGTACCTGGCGGCAGGAGGCGATGCTGGCCGGCGAGCGCGGGTCGCCCGCCTGCGCCGTCCACGTGGCACGCACGCAAAATCCCGTCGCAGGAAGGAATTCGAGCCTTGGGCGCCGCCATCTGGAACCGCTGTCTGACACAACTCGAAAGGGAACTGTCGGATCAGCAGCTCAACACGTGGATCCGCCCGCTCCAGCCCGAGCTGCAGGCGGGGGTCCTGAAGCTCTACGCGCCCAACCGGTTCGTGCTGGACTGGGTGCGCGAGCACTTTTTCCCGCGCATCGACGCGATCGTGCAGGACCTGGGCGACGATGCGCCCGAGCGCGTCGTCCTCGAAGTCGGCAGCCAGCCACGCCCGGCCACGCCCGCGGCGAACCCGGAACCAGCCGCCGCCGTGGAGGATCCCACTCCGGCCGCTCTCTCGGAACACGGTCGCGGGCGCCCGCAGCAGCGCATCGAGCACAATCTCAATCGCGAATTCACCTTCGAGACCTTCGTCGAGGGCAAATCGAACCAGCTCTGCCGAGCGGCCTCATTGCAGGTCGGCGAGAATCCCGGGCGCGCCTATAACCCCCTGTTCATTTACGGCGGGGTGGGCCTCGGCAAGACCCACCTGATGCACGCCATCGGCAATGCCATGCTTGCGCACAAGCCCGATGCCCGGGTCGTCTATCTGCACTCCGAACGCTTCGTCGCCGATATGGTCAAGGCGCTGCAGCGGAACGCGATCAATGAGTTCAAGCGCTTCTACCGCTCCCTCGACGGACTGCTGATCGACGACATCCAGTTCTTCGCCCGCAAGGAACGCTCGCAGGAGGAATTCTTCCACACTTTCAATGCATTGCTGGAAGGAGACCAGCAGGTGATCCTCACCTGCGACCGCTATCCCAAGGAGGTGGACGGGCTCGAGGAGCGGCTCAAATCGCGCTTCGGCTGGGGCCTGACGGTGGCGATCGAACCGCCGGAGCTCGAGACCCGGGTCGCGATCCTGCATCGCAAGGCGGAACAGGCGGAGATCGCCCTGCCGGATGAGGTCGCGTTTTTCATCGCCAAGCGGATCCGCTCGAATGTGCGTGAACTGGAGGGGGCGCTCCGACGGGTGATCGCCAATGCGCATTTCACCGGGCGGCCCATCACGCTCGAGTTCGCGCGCGAAGCGCTGCGCGATCTGATCGCGCTGCAGGACAAGCTGGTGACGGTGGAGAACATCCAGAAGACGGTCGCCGAGTACTACAAGATCCGCGTCGCCGATCTGCTGTCCAAACGGCGCAGCCGCTCGATCGCGCGCCCGCGGCAGCTGGCGATGGTCCTAGCCAAGGAATTGACGAACCACAGCCTGCCCGAGATCGGCGACGCGTTCGGCGGGCGCGATCACACGACCGTTCTCCACGCCTGCCGCAAGATCGCGGAACTGCGCGAGGGTGACGTCCGGATCGATGAAGACTATTCCAACATGATGCGGATTCTGACGAGCTGAGGCACAAGCCGTGGGCATCCTGTGGAAAACGTGAGTGTAACGCGGGTAGGATGAAATCGACGCGATTCGGACCACAAGTTGTCCACAGGTGGGGAACAGGCCAGCGGGCCATCGCCCCACAGGGTAAGACGGTTATAAGTATCTGATCTGTCGGGGAAATTGGACGGTTATCCGCAGCGTTGGCCGGCACTAATAACAGTAATAGGTTTATATAAGACCACTAATAATCAGGGATCAGCCGATGAAATTCGAGATAGCGCGCGAATCGCTTCTGAAACCGCTGCAGCAGGTGATCGGTGCGGTGGAACGGCGGCAGACGCTGCCGGCCCTCGCCAATGTGCTGATCCGTGCAACTGATCATGGTCTGCAGCTGACCGCAACGGATCTGGAAATCGAGCTGCGCGCGGACGTCGCGGTCGAGGTGGAACGCCCGGGCGAGACGACCGTGACGGCGCGCAAACTGCTCGATATCTGCCGGAATCTGCCGACCGGCGCCTCGGTGGGTGTGGAACTGGACGGTGAGCGGGTCGTGGTCCGCTCCGGTCGCAGCCGGTTTACGCTGGTGACGCTGCCGCCGGCTGAATTCCCGGTCGTCGACGAGGTGCAGGCGCAGGTCGAGTTCCAGCTGGGCCAAGCCGAACTCAAGCGCGCGATCGACCGTATCGGGTTCGCCATGGCGCAACAGGACGTGCGGTATTACCTCAATGGTCTCCTGTTTGAGCTCGCGGGGGATCGCCTGCGGACCGTGGCGACGGATGGCCATCGCCTCTCGATGTGCGAAATCCGGACCGAACTGCCCGGAGCCGAGGGTCAGCAGGTCATCGTTCCGCGCAAAGGGGTGATTGAACTCGCGCGGCTGCTCGATTCCGACGCGGAAGAGCCGGTTACCGTTCGGGTCGGCGGGAATCACATCCAGGTGGACATCCCGGGGTTGCGGTTCACGTCCAAACTGATCGATGGCCGGTTCCCGGATTACACCCGCGTGGTTCCGGAAGGCGGTGCCTACGAGATGCGGGCCGACCGGGAGACACTGCGTCAGGCGCTGGCACGCACGTCGATCCTGTCGAACGAGAAATACAAGGGCGTGAGGCTTGCGCTGAACGGGTCCGGGCTGAGTGTCCAGACGCACAATCCGGATCAGGAGGAAGCGGAAGAGGAGATCGAGGTCGAGTACGCCGGCGAGGCGCTCGAGATCGGGTTCAACGTGGTGTATCTGCTGGACATCCTGGGAAGTATCGAGGGCGACACCGTCCAGGCGCAGTTCAATGATTCCAATAGCAGCTGTCTGATCACGGATGTGGCATCGGATGAATGCCGGCATGTCGTGATGCCGATGCGCCTCTGAGCCGTATGCCACGCGAGTCGTTGGCCGGGTCGCCGTGCGGCTGACGGCGCTTGATGTGCGGGATGTGAGACTGATCCGGAGCGCGGCGCTGGAGCCGGGTCCGGATGTCAACCTCCTGCTGGGTCCGAATGCGACCGGCAAGACGTCGGTTCTTGAGGCGATTCATATCCTGGCGACCGGGCGCTCCTTTGCCGCGAGCCGTACGGCGAGGGTGGTTCGGGTCGGTGGTGGGCCGCTGCGGGTGGTCGGCCGTGTGCAACGCGGGGGCGAGGGCACGCTTCACCGCCTCGGGATCGAGCGGGGGCATTCGGGACCGGCGCGGATGCGCGTCGATGGCCGACCGGCGGAACGCATGGCGGAACTGGCACGGCTGCTCCCGGTGATCGCCATCCACCCACAGAGTCACGAAGTGATTATGGGCGGTCCAGGTGAGCGCCGCCGGCTGCTCGACCTCGGATTGTTCCACGTGGAACCTCGTTTCCACGACCTCTGGCAGCGGTACCGGCGGGCCCTGTCGCAACGCAACGTACTCCTGCGGAAACGAGTCGCGGAACCCGAACTGGGACCGTGGGAGGCCGAGCTGGGTCGGACGGGCGCGCAGCTCGATGAATTTCGGCGCCGCTACGTCGAGTCATTGGCGGCGGAGGTCATGGAGCTCGCGCCGGCGCTGTTCGGTGACTCGATCGCGCTGGATCTTGAGTATCGTCGCGGATGGCCGGAGGGCGAAACCCTTGTCGATGCGCTCGGTCGGCTCCGCAGCCGTGATATCGAGCAACGCGTCACGGGGATGGGGCCGCATCGTGCGGACCTGGTCCTGCGCATCGATGGACGGGATGTCCGCCAGCGGATTTCACGTGGGCAGCAGAAACTGCTCGTGTACCTCCTGCGGCTCGCGCAGGCGCGGCAGCTGGCAGGCGCCGGGGATGGCAGTTGTGTCCTTCTGCTGGACGACCTCCCCGCCGAGCTTGATGCCGATCGGCGCGCTCGGGTGATGGCCGCGGCCGTGTCAGTGGGGGCGCAGTGTTTCGTGACCGCGCTGGAAAAGGACAGTGTTCCGATCCCGCAGGATATCGCCTGCAATATGTTCCACGTGGAACAGGGAGAGGTGTCCGAGGTGCTACACTAAGGGGTTCGCTTCAGGGGGCCGACCGATGACCGATTCGCCGTTGTACGATTCCACGCAGATCAAGGTGCTGAAAGGCCTGGACGCCGTCCGGAAACGTCCCGGTATGTATATCGGGGACACCGACGACGGGACCGGCCTGCACCACATGGTCTTCGAGGTGGTCGATAACGCGATCGATGAGGCCCTCGGCGGCTACTGCAGCACGATCCAGGTCATTATCCACTCGGACGAATCGATCACCGTGGTCGATGACGGTCGGGGGATCCCGGTGGACATCCACGAGGAAGAGGGCCGATCGGCGGCGGAGGTCATCATGACCGTGCTCCACGCCGGCGGTAAGTTCGACCAGAATTCCTACAAGGTCTCTGGCGGTCTCCATGGCGTCGGCGTCTCCGTGGTCAATGCCCTGTCCTCGAGCCTGCGCATGACGATCCATCGCGATAACCGCATCCACCGCATGGATTTTGACCACAGCGTCCCGGTCGCCCCGCTTGAAGAGATTGGCGACACCGACCACTCCGGTACCGAGATCCATTTCCGTCCGGATCCGGGCATCTTCACGAACATCGAGTTCCACTACGACGTGCTCGCCCGCCGCCTGCGCGAGCTTTCTTTCCTGAACTCCGGGGTCCGGATCGCGCTGACCGACGAGCGCACCGGCAAAGAGGATGTGTTCGAGTACCAGGGCGGCATCCGCGCCTTCGTCGAACACCTCAACCGCCACAAATCGCCGCTCCACCCGACCGTGTTCCACTTCGCGGACGAGACCCAGGAGATCACGGTCGAAGTGGCGATGCAGTGGAACGACTCGTACCAGGAGAACATCTTCTGTTTCACGAACAACATCCCGCAGCGCGACGGCGGCACCCACCTGTCCGGTTTCCGGACTGCGCTCACGCGCAGCCTCAATCACTACATGGAAGCCGAAGGGATCACCAAGAAGGCCAAGGTCACGCCCACGGGCGATGATGCGCGTGAGGGCCTGACCGCCGTCCTGTCGGTGAAGGTGCCGGATCCGAAATTCTCCTCGCAGACCAAGGACAAGCTGGTGTCGTCCGAGGTGCGGGGCGTGGTCGAGTCCAGTCTCGGCGAACGCCTGTCGGCGTTCCTGCTGGAGAAGCCGAACGAGGCCAAGGCGATTACGGCGAAGATCGTCGAGGCCGCCCGCGCGCGCGACGCGGCCCGCAAGGCGCGCGACATGACGCGGCGCAAGGGCGCGCTGGACGTGGCGGGGCTGCCCGGCAAGCTCGCGGATTGCCAGGAAAAAGACCCCGCCCTGTCGGAGATGTTCGTCGTGGAGGGTGACTCGGCGGGCGGGTCAGCGAAGCAGGGCCGAGACCGCCGAACGCAGGCGATCCTGCCGCTCAAAGGCAAGATCCTGAACGTCGAGAAGGCGCGGTTCGATCGCATGCTGGCGTCGGGAGAGGTCGCCACGCTGATCACCGCGCTCGGCTGCGGCATCGGCCCGGACGAATTCGACGCGGACAAACTGCGCTATCACCGCATCGTCATCATGACGGACGCGGACGTGGACGGCTCGCATATCCGCACGCTGCTGCTGACGTTCTTCTATCGGCAGATGCCGGAGTTGATCCGCCGCGGGCACGTGTATATCGCCCAGCCGCCGCTGTACAAGGTCAAGCGCGGAAAGCAGGAACATTACGTCAAGGACGACGACGAGCTGAACGCCCACCTGCTGGCGCTCGCGCTGGACGACGCCGAGCTCTACGTCCATCCGGACGCGCCGCCGATCGCCGAGTCCGCTCTGGAGGCACTGGCCCGCGACTATACGCGCGTGCAGCGAGTGGTGTCCGGTCTAAGCCGGCGTTTCGATCGGGAGCTGCTCGAGCAGCTCCTGAATCTGCCTCCGGTGACGGCCGAGGACCAGCGCGACGAATCCGCGATGCATGCCTGGGCCGAAAAGCTGCGTGACCGCCTCAATGGGGCGACGGGGAACGGCTACGACGTCAGTACCGAGCGCCAGGATGCCGGCGTCGCGGTAGTCGTCAGCCACTCGATCCACGGCAACGAACACCGCAGCGTCCTGGGCCCGGGCTTCTTCGGGTCACCGGAATACGAGGTCATTGCCGAGTTCGCCGGCCGCGTGCACGATCTGCTGGACGCCGGTGCGTTTATCCGCCGGGGCAAGCATCAGCGCGACGTCCATGAATTCCGCGAGGTGATGGAATGGCTGCTGGCCCAGGGCCGCAAGGGCCTGACGTTCCAGCGCTACAAGGGCCTCGGTGAGATGAACCCGGAGCAGCTCTGGGAAACCACCATGGATCCCGATTCGCGGCGCCTGCTGCAGGTGCGGATCGAGGATGCGGTTGCGGCCGACGAAATGTTCACCACGCTGATGGGCGACCATGTCGAGCCGCGTCGCGCATTCATCGAGCGCAATGCCCTCGCTGTCAGCAACCTCGATATCTGATCTCCAACATTCTGTCGTAACTGGAAAGAATTCGTGACCGACCATTCCGCGTCGAATCCGCTGGTGGACTACCCCGGTCTGCCGCCGTTTGAGCGTATCCATGCCGACCACGTCGAACCCGCCCTGGATTACCTGATCGCCGAGGCGCGAGAGCGCATCGAAGCCCTTCTCGATAATCAGGAAGGTTTCACGTGGAACAATTTCGTTGAACCGCTCGAGCGTGAGCTCGATCGGCTCACCCGCATGTGGGGGCCGGTCCGGCATCTCCATGCCGTGTTGGGCGATGATGCGCTGCGGGCCGTCTATAACCGCTGCCTGCCGAAGCTCAGCCACTTCCACACGGAACTGGGCCAGCATCGCGGTCTCTATGCCGCCTGGCGGCAGATCGCGGAAGGCAATGAGTATCAGCACCTCGACGCGACGCAGCGCAAGGCGGTCGATGATGCCCTGAGGGATTTCCGTCTCGGCGGTGTGGCGCTGGAAGGTGACGACCGTGAACGCTTCGCCGCGATCGAGGCCGAGCTTGCCGAACTGGAGTCGCGATTCCAGGAGAACGTGCTCGATGCGACCAACGCCTGGCGCAAGCCGATCACGAATGAGGACGACCTGTCGGGCCTCGGGCCCGATGCGCTGGGTATGGCCCGGGCAGCGGCGGAACGCGAAGGTGTGGACGGCTGGCTGCTGACCCTGGAGTTCCCGCTCTTCCACGCCGTCATGACCACGGCCGATGACCGTGAACTCCGGCGTGAGGTGTATGAGGCGTGGACTACGCGCGCATCGGATCAGGGTCCCGACGCCGGTAAGTGGGATAACGGCCCGGCGATGGAGAAGATCGTCGCGCTGCGTCAGGAGAAGGCGCAGCTGCTCGGCTATGCCAACTACGCCGAGTTGTCGCTGGCGACCAAGATGGTGCGCCGACCCGATGAGGTGTTGCGATTCCTCAATGACCTCGCGGGGCGAGGCCTCCCGGCCGGGCGCGCGGAGATCGAGAGCTTGCGGGCGTTCGCGGTGGAACATCTCGGGATCGATGACCTGCAGGCCTGGGATACGGCCTACGCGAGCGAGAAGCTCCGCCAGGCGCGCTTCAATATCTCCGACGAGATGCTGCGCCCGTTTTTCCCGGCGCCCCGCGTAATCGATGGCCTGTTCCGGATCGCCCGAACCCTGTACGGCATCGATATCGAACCGGTCGAAGGCGTGGAAACATGGCACGACGACGTCTCATACTATCGTGTACTTGACGCTAACGGCATCGAACGCGGCGGCTTCTACCTTGATCTCTATGCCCGGCCGGGGAAACGCGGCGGCGCCTGGATGGATGGGTGCACGAGCCGCATGCGGTTTGAGGACGGCGTGCGGTCACCGGTTGCGTTCCTGACCTGCAACCTCACACCGCCGGTGGGGGATCGCCCCGCGCAGTTCACCCACGATGAGGTGATCACGCTGTTCCATGAGTTCGGTCACGGCCTCCACCACATGCTGACGCTGGTGGATGTGCCCAGTCTCGCGGGCATCAATGGCGTCGAGTGGGACGCCGTCGAACTGCCGAGCCAGCTGATGGAAAACTGGTGCTGGGAGCGCGAACCCCTCGATATGATCGCGGGCCATGTCGACGACGGATCGCCGCTTCCCGAAGAGCTGTTCAATCGCCTGCACGAAAGCCGACATTTCCAGGCGGCGCTCGGCCTCATGCGCCAGCTCGAGTTCTCGCTGTTCGATTTCCGTCTGCACCTGGAGCATGAGCAGCCGAGCGTCGACGACATTCAGCAACTGCTGGAGCAGGTCCGTAATCAGGTCGCGCTCGTGCATCCACCGGCCTTCAATCGCTTCGCCCACGGTTTCATGCACATCTTCGCGGGCGGCTATGCGGCCGGGTATTACAGCTACAAGTGGGCGGAAGTCCTCTCGGCCGACGCCTTCGGGAAGTTCGAAGAGGCGGGCATTCTGGATCGCGAGACGGGCGAGTCCTTCCTGCACGCCTTCCTGGAACAGGGCGGCTCGCGCCCGGCACTGGAATCCTTCAAAGCCTTCCGCGGCCGCGAACCCGACCCCAACGCCCTGCTGCGCCAATCCGGCCTGGCTGCGTGAATCGCGCGGGTTCGTGAAAGAAAGAACCACGAATGAACACGAATGGACACGAATGGTTCTGAGGGTGCCGATGCGTTCGTGGAGGAACGCTGAAACGGAGGCGGGGTGGAACCGGGGGTTGAGAACCACGGATGGACATAGATGAACACGGATGGCGTTTCGGGTTGACCACTGGTGTTGGAGCTTCGCTGAAGGCTTGCACTGATTTCTCGCGGCTCCCCGGGGCCACAAAGGTATCAGCGCAAGCTCCGACACGACTTCCTGGCCCCGAAGAACTATTCGTGTGCATTCGTGTTCATTCGTGGTTCCAAAAAACCTGTCGTACGCTCCATGACATCAGCGAAGCTCCCCAAAGCGAACTGCCCCCGGGAGCCAATCTGTGTTCATCCGTGTCCATCCGTGGTTCCCGCCTTCCCGGGCGCCAAAGAACAACCTAAACGATTGATTTTTATATATTTATGAAAATTGCCAGCTGGAACGTCAATTCGCTCAAGGTTCGTCTGCCGCAGGTTCTGGCCTGGTTGGAGGAAGCGCAGCCGGATGTGCTGGGGATCCAGGAGACGAAACTGACGGATGAGAATTTCCCGCGCAGGGCATTCGAGGACGCCGGCTGGCACGTCGTTTTCAGTGGGCAGAAGACATACAACGGGGTAGCACTGGTCGCGCGTACCCAGCCCACGGAGGTCATCCGTGATATCCCGGGGCTCGACGATCCGCAGCGCCGGATTCTCGGCGCCACCGTCAACGGTGTCCGGATCTACAACCTGTACGTCCCCAATGGTTCCGAGGTCGGTAGCGAGAAGTATGCGTACAAGCTGGATTGGCTGGAGAAGATGACGGCGCACCTGGCCGACGAGCGCACTCGTCACGAGCGCCTCGCCGTGGTCGGCGACTTCAACATCACGCCGGCGGATACCGATGTCCACGACCCGGAAGCCCTGGCCGGCGAGATCCACTGCAGTGAACCCGAACGCGCGGCCCTGCAGCGTCTGTGCGGCGTCGGGCTGACCGATACGTTCCGCCTGTTCGAGCAGCCCGAGCGCGCGTTTTCCTGGTGGGACTACCGCATGAACGCCTTCCGCCGGAACCTCGGGCTGCGCATCGACCTCGTGCTCGCCTCGGACATGCTGCGCGATGCCTGCGAGTCGTGCGTGATCGACGTCGCACCCCGCCGCAACGAGCGCCCGTCCGACCACGCGCCCGTGATCGCCGCCTTCGCGGCCTGAGGGGGCGGCTATGGAATACCGCGACCTGCGTGAGTTCATCGAGGGACTGGAACGCGCCGGCGACCTGGTGCGCGTCCGGCATCCGGTCGATCCGTATCTGGAAATGACGGAGATCTGTGACCGGACACTGCGACGCGGCGGGCCCGCGCTGCTGTTCGAGCAACCGAAGGGGTTCTCGACTCCGGTACTGGGCAACCTGTTCGGGACCGAGTCCCGGGTCGCGCGCGGCATGGGCGCCGAGGACAAAGAGGCCTTGGGCGAGATCGGCCGCCTGCTCGCGTTCCTCAAGGAGCCCGATCCCCCGAAGGGCATCCGTGAGGCATGGAAGAGCCTGCCGTTGTACAAGAAAGTTCTCGACATGGCGCCGAAGACGGTCCGCCGCGCGCCCTGTCAGGAGGTCGTCCAGTCCGGTGCCGAGGTCGATCTCTCGCAACTGCCGGTACAGACCTGCTGGCCCGGCGACGCCGGTCCGCTGATTACCTGGGGGTTGGTGGTGACCCGTGGCCCCGAGCGCGAACGCCAGAACATGGGCATCTACCGCCAACAGGTGATCGCCCCGAACCGGGTGATCATGCGGTGGCTCGCGCAGCGGGGCGGGGCGCTCGATTTCCGCGACTGGCAGGCCGCGCACCCGGGCGAACCGTTCCCGATCGCGGTCGCCCTGGGCGCCGACCCGGCGACGACGCTGGCCGCGGTCACGCCGGTACCGGACGCGCTCTCCGAACACGCCTTCGCGGGCCTGCTGCGGGGCAGCCGCACGGAACTCGTGCGCTGTATCGGCTCCGACCTGCAGGTACCCGCGCGGGCCGAGATCGTCCTCGAGGGCCACCTGCACCCGGGCGATACAGCGCCCGAAGGCCCGTTCGGCGACCACACCGGGTACTACAACGAGGTCGAGGAATTCCCCGTCTTCACCATCGACCGGATCACCCACCGCCGGGATCCGATCTACCACTCGACCTACACCGGCCGCCCGCCGGACGAGCCGGCGGTGCTCGGCCTCGCGCTGAACGAGGTGTTCACGCCGCTGCTGCGCAAGCAGTTCCCGGAGATCGTCGATTTCCACCTGCCGGCGGAGGGCTGCTCGTACCGTTTCGCGGTCGTGACCATGAAGAAGCAGTATCCGGGCCACGCCAAGCGCGTGATGCTTGGGGTCTGGTCTTTCCTGCGACAGTTCATGTACACCAAGTTCGTCGTGGTGACGGACGACGACGTCAACGCCCGCGACTGGAACGACGTGATCTGGGCGATCACCACGCGCATGGATCCGCGGCGCGATACCACCTTCATCGACAACTCGCCTATCGACTACCTCGACTTCGCCTCACCAGTCGCCGGGCTCGGGTCCAAGATGGGGATGGACGCCACCAACAAATGGCCCGGCGAGACCGACCGCGAGTGGGGCCGCCCGATCCGCATGGACGATGCCACCGTCGCTCGAGTGGATGCGATCTGGGACGAGTTGGGGATCGATACGTCGACGTGAGGGACTGCGTGATGTCGGCGGGCTGATCCAGTGTGGGCTTTGGTTCTCGCCAAGGCGCGAAGGGCGCCAAGGGGCGCCAAGGAAAGCCTTAAGAAAACACGTAGGTCGGGTTGTAACCCGACAACGACCTGTCGGAGGGTACGGCGATCAGGTCATGGAGAGGGATCTCACCCGCCGCTTCAGGAGTTCCGTGCGGGGTGCAATCCCGCAGAGCCGGGGGCCACCAAGTGTCGGGTTACAACCCGACCTACGCCTTTCTTCGCGTCCCTTGGCGCCCTTTGCGCCTTGGCGAGAACCATCACCCATATATCCTGCCCGACCACGCCTGATTCAGGGCATCGTCCACAATAAACCCGCCGAACTTGGCACGCGCAAAGAATTGCGCCACTATCGGGGCGGTTCAACAACCCGGTGGGGGCCCAATGCGCCAGATCATGGTTCTGAACGCGAAGGGAGGGTCGGGCAAAAGTACCATTGCGACCAATCTCGCGAGTTACTACGCCACCCAGGGCAAGGACGTTGTCCTCGCCGATCTCGATCCCCAGGGTTCGTCGCTTGCGTGGCTCGAGGAGCGGCCCGCGGGCCGGCCGCCGATCCGTGGGGTCGATGCCACCACCAAAGGCGCACGCCTCCCGCGCAGCGCGGATATGGCCATCTTCGACGCGCCCGCAGCCGTGCACGGTGCCGACCTCGGCAATCTCATGCGCCGGGCCGACACCTTCATCGTCCCCGTGCTGCCGTCTCCTATCGACTGGCGAGCCGCCGATAACTTCCTCGAAGAGATGCGGCGCAACAAACGGATCCAGTCCAGGCAGGCAAAATTCGCCCTGATCGAGAACCGCGCCCGCACCTACACCCGGGTCTACGGCGAGCTCGACCAGCATCTGCGTCGCCAGCGCGTGCCGATCCTCACCACCCTGCGCGACAACATGAACTATATCCGGGCGGCGGAACGGGGGCTCGGCATTTTCGAACTGGCGCCGTATGCCACGGTCACCGATCGTGAGCAGTGGCAGCCCGTGGTCCGCTGGCTCAACAGCAAGCGCAGCAAGCCGGGCTGAGCGATACCGGGCCGGTGGCGTAACCACGGCCGCCCTTCAGTCCGACCGCTCCGGGCACCGCGTGTCGGACTGAAGCCCGACCTACAGGAATTCCCGACGGCACGGTCCTCCGCCTTTCCTGGTGCCTTCTGCACCGCGGCGGGACTGGAACGCCCTCGGATCGCGTCCCGCCACCCGCTGCGGCCCTTCCGCAAGCCGCGCTGATCGGCCACAATCGCCGATTCTCCAACCCAGTCCGAGCGAATCCCGATGGCGAACCGCGTCGTTATCCGCCCCAGTGGCCATGAGATCGATGTCGAATCCGGCGAGAGCGTGCTCGATGCCGCGCTGCGTCAGGGATACGCGCTGCCGTACGGCTGCCGTAACGGCACCTGCGCGGCCTGCCTCGGCGAGATCGTCAGCGGCTCGTTCAGTTACACGGGCGGGCGTCCGCCGGCATTGACGGAAGAGGGCGAAGCGGCGGGCCAGGTGATCCTCTGCCAGGCGCAGCCACAGGAAGACGGCGAGGTCGAGGTCCAGGAGGTGGAAGCGGCCCGCGATATCGTCGTGCGCACGCTGCCGGTCCGGCTCGCCGCGATCGAAGAGCTCTGCCACGACGTCAAACTCCTGAAACTGAAACTGCCCGCGGCCGAGCGCCTGCAGTTCCTGGCGGGGCAGTACATCGATCTCCTGCTCAAGGACGGCAAGCGCCGCAGCTTCTCGCTCGCCAACCCGCCGCACGACGACGACTACCTCCAGCTGCACGTGCGGCGCGTGCCGGGGGGCCGTTTCTCGGATCAACTGCTCGAGGACATGAAGCCCAAGGCGGTCCTGCGCTTCGAGGGCCCGCTGGGCTCATTCTATCTGCGCGAGGAATCGGACCGGCCCGCGATCCTGATGGCCGGCGGCACCGGTTTCGCTCCGCTGAAGAGCATGGTCGAGCACGCGATCGCCAGCCGGAATCACCGTCCGCTGCACATCTTCTGGGGCGTGCGCGCCAAACGCGACCTCTACATGGCGGAACTCGCGCAGAGCTGGGCGGAGACCCATGACTGGATCGAGTTCACGCCGGTGTTGTCCGATCCCGAGCCCGAGGACGAATGGACCGGCGCCACCGGTTTCGTGCACGAGGTCGTGGCGCAGCGCTACCCGGATCTCAGCGGTCATGAGGTCTACATGTCGGGCCCGCCACCGATGATCGAAGCCGGCCGAACGACGTTCCGCGCGGCGGGCCTGCCGCGCGATGCGCTGTTTTTCGATTCCTTCGATTACGCGCCCGATGCGGTCCAGGGGATGGCCGCAGCCGGAATCGATCCCGGCTGAGCGAGTTGGGGCCTCGGCGTCGGCGCGCGCGGCTCGCCCGGACGGTCACCCAGACGGGTTGCTCGAGCCGAAACGCGGTAGCCGGGACTCACTCGCTCGCGCGAGCGGTCGGCAGCAGCGCCTGCTCCGGCAGATCCGTCGCCCCGGCCAGCAGTCGCTCTCTCGGGATCCGGGCGGGACCCCGCCTTCCGTTGCCGTCGCCGCTTTCCACGGCCTTTGCCAGCCCCGTCCGGTACTGCTCGCGTGCGGGCCCGAACTCGCCAAGTTCGTCCAGCAGGTTCGCCAGCTCGAAATACGTCTCCGCGCGCGGCTCGATGCCGATGCTCGATTCGAAATAGATCCGTCCCTTGCCCCAGAGGCGGTTACGCACGCACAGCCGGCCCAGAGTCAGCAGCAGCATCGCGCTGCGCCCGTGCTCCTTGAGCCAGGCCTCCGCGTGTTCCAGTTGCCGCTGGGGTTCTTCACAGCGGATGCGGCCGTAACAGCGGGCCAGGCGCTCGTCCCATTGGCGACCAAGCACATGGCGGACCTGCTTCTCCGCCGTTTCGTTCCCATCCACATTCATCAGGCGTTCGGCGTACGCCAGCACGATATCCGGGTCGTCGCGCATCCGCCGCGACAGCGACTCATGGACCGCCTTGATCGCCGCGCCATCCATGCCCCGTTCGGACAGGCGCCCGAGTGCCGCCGCGCGCTCCAGCATGTCGATCCGCTCGCGCGCCAGGACCTTGCGGCTGCGCAGCTCGGGGACGAGCTCGCTCAGACTCTCCCAGTCCTCGGTCTCGGCGTAGAGCCGTGCCAGCAGCTTGAGGACATAGCTGTGCTGCGGTGCCAGCCCGCGCAGCCGGTTCAGCGTCGCGAGTGCATGCTCGGTCTGATGATGGGCGAGCTGCAGTTCCGCCTGCGTGAGTGATACGGCCACGTCCGCCTCGGGGTTGGCCTCGATCGCCGCCTTGAGATAATTGTCGCGGCGCTCGTAGGCACCGGCCTGCTGGGCCGCCCGCGCGGCCGCGAGATAATGCAGCAGGGCGGTATCGGAATCCGGCGCGTGCCGCGTCAGGATCTTCTCCGCCTGCCCCCAGCGGCCCTCGGCCATCTCGATCAGGCCGCGCGTGAGTCCGCGCCGCGAGCGTTCGGTGCGGCGCCCGTAGCTACCCCTACGCAGCGCGCGCGGCGTGCGCACGACGAGCCCGAGCAGCCGGAGCACGATATAGAGCAGAACAAAGGCCAAAACCAGTGCTGCGATCAGGAACGCCAGCGTGGTCTCTACCGTCCAGAGCCCGACCTCAAGATAGACGTAGCCGGGATACTGCTGGAGCATTACCGCGCCGCCCACGGCGGCGGCGAGCAGGAGGATCGTAATGAGGAGCAAACGCATGGATCAGTCCTCCGCCTCGTCGCCTGTGGCCGGAGTGTCCTCGCGGCTCGATTCGATTCGCGCCGAGAGCTTTTCGGCGAGATCCACGGTCGGTGCCAGGTCGGGCAGCTCGACCTCGACGGGCCGTTCCCGTAACCACGCCAGCCCCTCGCGGAAGCGCTCGGTAACCGGCACATCCGTTTCAAAACCGTTGTCCAGCGCCGTCGACGCCCGCTCCAGTGCGCGCTGATATGCTGCCGGGTCACGCGCCAGCGCCGCGCTGCGGGCCCGCTCCAGCGCCAGCACCAGGCTATCCGCCTCCGGCAGTTCCGTAGACGGTTGTGGCCGGCCGGGTTCGGGCGCCGCCTCGCGCCGACGCACGGTCACGAATCGATCCAGCCTCGTGACGAGCGAATCCCACCAGCCCCCGGCGCCGGTGCCATCGCCCGTGGCGTCAGTAACGGTTGTCCGGCTGCCGGCGGCGGGCAGTTCAGGCACGCGCCCGAGCAGATTCTGCAGCCGCAGCGCGATGCCCTCGATATCCGCGGTCTCCACCGAGCGCAGGGCGGAAAGGTTGTCGACGATACGCTGGCGCAGCGGCAGCAGTCGTACGTCGCCGAACTCGCTGATGGCCTGGTCGGCCGATTCGAGTGCGGCGACCGCACTGCGAACGTCGCGGTCGATCATGACGCGGCGCTGGGCGATCGCGAGCAGGTAACGGATTTCCGCCAGGCGCCAGTTGATATGATCCCGGGCCGCGAGTTCGCGGATATCTTCAACGCCCG
Organism: Halofilum ochraceum; assembly: GCF_001614315.2. Classification (NCBI taxonomy): domain Bacteria; kingdom Pseudomonadati; phylum Pseudomonadota; class Gammaproteobacteria; order Chromatiales; family Ectothiorhodospiraceae; genus Halofilum; species Halofilum ochraceum. The sequence continues at coordinate 27,139 of NZ_LVEG02000017.1, read as the reverse complement.
ATTCCAGCGTCGCCAACCGTTCGCGCACCTCGCCGAGCGCCTCATCGCGCGCGGAGATCAGCGCGTCCGCCTTGTCGTCGACCGCGGCCTGGAGGCGTTGTTCGAACTGGCGCTCGAGCGTCTGCAGCGCGGACCGCTCTGCCAGCGGCTCCAGCGCCGCTGCGCGCTGCGCGGGGATGTCGGCGACGCGCTCTTCGAGCCTGTACAGGCGCCACCCGAGATAACCGGCGGCGCCGGCCGCCACGAGGGCGATCAGCAGCGCCAGCGCAAGCACCCACCTGCCGCCGCGCCGCCGCGGTGGGCCCGCGGCGGCCGCGCCGTCATCCGTACCGTCGCCGTCGTCGTCCGCACTGCTGTCCCGGGAACCCTCCCCGCCGTGGTCGGCAGTCGCTGGCTCCGCCTCGTCCGTGTCGGCCCCCTCGCGCGAGCCTGACTCGCTCTCCGGGTCCGGCTCCTGAGGCTGCCCCGAGTCCGGCTCAACCGCGTTATCCGGTTCCGTGCGATCCGTGGACGCGTCCGACGACTCCTCCGGCGCCGGCATGCGCTCGTCGCTCTCCTCGGGACCGGGCTTATCGCTGCGCCGGTCATCGTCCGAACGTTGATCGTTCATGCGGACCCCGTTTTTCCCTGCGATGACGATATGGCCAGTTGTTCGGCCGCGGTAATGATCGATTCGCTGTTGGCACCTCCGGCTACCGCGATCGGCCCCGTGAACCCGGCCTCGCGCGCCTGGGTTGCCCCCCGCTCGCTTGCGGCCACCAGCGGGCGGTCAAGCATGCGTGCACGGTTGGCCGGTTCGATCATGGCAAGCAGGTTGGTCACTCCCTCGTTGCTGGTGACCGTGATCACGTCGCACCCGGCCGCCTCGGCCGGCAATGGTCCGGCCGGGCGGGCCCGCCGGTACACCTCAGCATAATCGACCCTCGCGCCGCGTGCCACGAGGCTGCGGCCCAGCAACCCGCGTCCACCTTCGCCGCGGACGATCAGCACCCGGCGCCCGGAAACGCGTTCCGGCGCCAGCGCCGGGTGGGCCAGCAGACCCTCGCTGTCGTTCGTATTGACGGGTTCCACGGTGACGCCGAAACCGCGCTCGCGCAACGCGGCCGTGGTCGCGGGCCCGACGCCGGCGACCTCGAACGTCCCCCGCAGATCCATGCCGTCGGTGCCATGCTGCACCGCGGCGGGACTCGTGAAGATGACGATATCGTACCCCCCGGCATCGCGCGCGCCGGTCCAGGGCAGGGGCTGGATCTCGATGACGGGACAGGCAACCGGTCGGGCGCCGAGGGCCGAAAGCCGATCGATCAGGTCCCCCGCCCGCTCCCGCGGCCGGGTAACCAGTACCGAGCGTCCGGCCAGCGGCGAGGACATGACTCAGGCCGACGCGGCCGCGAGCAGGCGCTCGGCGCCCCGGCCGAGCAGTTCCTCGGCCAGCCCGCTGCCGAGGGCCTCGGCATCCGCGACCGGGCCCGCGCGTTCGCCGGCGATCAGCGCGCTGCCGTCCGGCGCCGCGACACGCGCGCGCAGGTGCATGGCGTCGTCCTCGATCACGGCGTAGCCCGCGATCGGCGACAGACAGCTGCCGCCCAGGCGATGGCTGACGGCCCGTTCGGCCCGCACACAGGCGGCGGTCTCGGCATCATCGAGCGCGCCGATCAGGGTCTCGACCTCCGGGTCGTCGCGGCGGCACTCGATCCCGAGTGCCCCCTGGCCGATCGCCGGGAGGCACAGGTCGGAATCGAGCGCGCGGGTGATCCGCGCCTCGAACCCCAGCCGTTCGAGCCCGGCCACCGCCAGCACGATCGCGTCGAACTCGCCGGCGTCCAGTTTCGCCAGCCGCGTGTTCACGTTGCCGCGCAGTTCCCGGATCCGGCAGTGGGGCAGGGCATACAGGAGCTGGCTGGCACGGCGCTGGCTGCAGGTGCCGACGACCGCGCCCTCGGGCAGTGCGCGCGGATCGTCATAATCGTTGGAGACGAAGGCGTCGAACGGGCTCTCGCGCCCGAGGATCACGGGCAGATGCAGGCCCTCGGGGAAATAACCGGGCACGTCTTTCATCGAGTGCACCGCGATATCGGCGCGGCCATCCAGCAGACCTTCCTCCAGTTCCTTTACGAACAGCCCCTTGCCACCGATCGCCGCGAGCGACCGGTCGAGGACGCGATCGCCCTCGGTCTTCATCCCCACCAGTTCGATCTCGAGATCCGGGTGGGCGGCCTGCAGGCGGCGGCCGACGAACTCGGCCTGGTACCAGGCGAGCGGGCTCTTGCGGGTGGCGATACGGAGTCTTGTCGCGGTCATGGAAGTCACCGGCCGGACTGGGTGCCGGCATTTTTCAGACGCCGGCGCACCGCCGGCAGATGGCGTCGGCTGATCTCGAGGGTGGCGTCACTGGCCTTGAACCAGATGCGGTTCTGATTGTCGGGCCCGCGGCGGAGGCCGCCGACCCAGGCTTCCGCGACCAGGGCATTGCGGTGGATGCGCATGAACCGGTCGCCGAATTCGTGCTCAAGCGATTTCAGCGATTCCTCGATGAGGAGTTCGCCGAAACGATGATGAACGGTGACATATTTATGTTCGGCGAGGAAGTACAGGACATCCGTTACCGGTACAAGCTGCAGCTCGCCGCCGAGGCGGGCGCAGATCTGCTCACGCGGCTGATCGGATTCGGGAAGGTCGGTGCGTTGTGCCCGCGTCGGCCTTTTGGCCGCCGCCAGTGAACGCGCCAGCCGGTCCGCGCGCACGGGTTTGAGCAGATAATCCGCGGCATGGGCTTCGAACGCCTCCAGCGCGTGGTCGCCATAGGCGGTCGTGAAAATCACGGCCGGGGGCGGATCGGTGTGGGCGATGTGCCGCGCCGCCTCGAGACCATCCATGCCGGGCATCCGCACGTCCAGCAGCACGATATCCGCACCGGTGTCCTCGGCGCGCCGGACCGCCTCGGCGCCGTCGCCGGCCTCACCCACGACCTCGAACCCGTCGAGCTCCGAGACCAGGCGCGTCAGCCGCGCTCTTGCCGGCGTCTCGTCATCCACCACCAGCACTTTCATGTCGTTTCGCTCCTGGCCAGCGGGATCCGGATCGTCACCTGATAATCGCCATCATCGTCCTGGACGTCCATGCGTGCCCCTTCATCGTAGGCGAATGCCAGCCGCTGGCGGACATTGTCCTGGGCGATGCGGTGGCCCTTTGACGGTCGTGGGGACGCGGGCAGGGGGTTGCTGATGGTCACCGTGACCGCGTCGTCGCCCTTGCGCGTCACGATCCGGATGCGTCCACCGGCCGTGCACTGCTCGATGCCATGATAGACCGCATTCTCGACCAGCGGCTGCAGCGACAGCGCCGGGATCTCGACGTCATCCGCATCCGCGTCGCGATCCCATTCCACCCGCAGGCGCTCACCCAGGCGCTGACCCTCGATGCGCAGGTAACTGCCCACCAGTTCCAGTTCTTCGGCCAGGGGGACATACGGCTTGTGGGCGAGCGCCGCGCGGAACAGTTCGGACAGATCCTCGACCGCATGTTCGGCGGTCGCAGGGTCAGAACGCGTCAGGCTCGCGATCGTATTCATGCTGTTGAACAGGAAATGCGGTCGGATGCGCGCCTGCAGCGCCTGTACCTGGGCCTCGGCTGAGGCCTCCACGTCGCGCTGCCATTGCGCCGTCACGTAGAAATACCGGAGCGCGATGGCACTGACGATCACGCTGATCACGCCGTTCTCGAGGAGCAGTGTGGACAGTTCCATCGTACCGAGCGGCAGGAAAATGGCGCGTGCGATCGCGTGCGCGATCCAGGTAAACGACAGTGTTACGACCTGCAGCAAACCGAACGCAGCCAATGCCGCCAGCCGGTCATCGAGGCGGGCCAGTCGACCCTGCAGCCCGCAGAGGAGCGCGATATCGACGATAGCCACCCACTGGATGAACAGCGACATCGTCGCCAGCGACCGCAATCGCTCGAACCAGTCGCCGGGGGTAGCGGCCACGAGCACGAACACGAGCAACTGCGCGATCACCATCGTGCGCAGCAGATTGCCCTGCTCACAGAAGTCCGGCAGAAACGGTCGCTTGCCAGGCTCGTTCGCGCTCATGGAGCCATCATAGACGCGCGCCGCCAGCGGTGCACATGCGCCGCGGAACTGCACGCCCTGTATCCACTCCTTTATACTTCCCCCTCGCCGACAGGAGAGCCGTAATGAGTGGCAGTGACGACAGTGGCGCCAAACCCTGGGGTGGCCGCTTCACCGAACCGACCGACGCCTTCGTCGAGGCCTTCACCGCCTCGCAGACCTTCGACCGTCGGCTCTACCGCCACGACATCATGGGCTCGCGCGCGCACGCGCGAATGCTGACCGCCGTCGGTGTCCTTACGGATGCCGAACTCGATGCGATTCTCGAAGGCCTGGACGGCGTCGAGGGCGATATCGACGCCGGCCGCTTCGAGTGGAACGACGCACTCGAAGACGTGCATATGCACATCGAGCACGCACTGACGCAACGCATCGGCGATGCCGGCAAGAAACTCCACACCGGTCGCTCGCGCAACGACCAGGTCGCCACCGACCTGCGTCTGTACCTGCGCGATGCCATCGACGGCCTCGCCACTGAACTCCGGCGCCTTTGCGAAGGCCTGCTGGAACAGGCCGGCCGTCATCCTGACGCCGTCATGCCCGGCTTTACCCATCTGCAGACCGCGCAGCCCGTGACTTTCGGTCATCACATGCTGGCGTGGTTCGAGATGCTGCTCCGCGACGCCGACCGGCTGATGGACTGCCGCAGGCGCACCAACGTGATGCCGCTCGGCGCCGCCGCGCTCGCCGGCACGCCGTACCCGATCGACCGCAACATGACCGCCGATCTGCTCGGCTTCGAGCGCCCGGCCGAGAACTCGCTCGATGCCGTCAGCGACCGCGACTTCGCCATCGAGTTCTGTCACTGGGGGGCGACCACCATGATGCACCTCTCGCGCATGAGCGAAGAGCTGGTGTTGTGGACCTCGCCCGCGTTCGACTTCGTCGACCTGCCGGACCGTTTCTGCACCGGCTCGTCGATCATGCCGCAGAAAAAGAACCCGGACGTCCCCGAACTCGTGCGCGGCAAGACCGGAAGAGTGAACGGCCACCTCATGGGCCTGCTCACGCTCATGAAGAGCCAGCCGCTCGCGTACAACAAGGACAACCAGGAAGACAAGGAACCGCTGTTCGATACAGTGGATACGCTCGCCGGTTCCCTGCGCGCCTTCGCCGACATGATCCCGGCGATCGAGATTAAACCGGAGAACATGGCGGACCGCGCCAGGAAAGGCTTCGCCACGGCCACCGATCTGGCCGACTACCTGGTCAGAAAAGGCGTCGCCTTCCGCGACGCCCATGAGATCGTCGGCAAGACCGTGCGCAAAGCCATCGATGAGAATTGCGATATCGCCGAACTCTCACTCTACGACCTGCAGCAGTTCTCCAGCGCCATCGAGCAGGATGTGTACGCAGTCCTCACCCTCGAAGGCTCCGCCGCCAGCCGCGACCACCTCGGCGGCACCGCCCCCGACCAGGTCCGCGCCGCCACAAAACGGGGCCACAATCGCCTCAACCAAACGCTCCCCCTGTAGGAGCGAGCTTGCTCGCGAACCGACAACAGGACTCCCGAACCGCCACCCCTTCAGGGGGTTCAGGGAAACTCCGCAAAAAAACCATCTCACGCAGAGGCGCGGTGCCCGCAAAGAGCCCAGAGAAAACCGTGATTGAATAGACCTTTGCTCTCCCCGCAATCTTTGCGCACCCCGCGCCTCTGCGAGGAAAAACGCACAACACCAACCCGAAACCACGATCCCTCGATCGCCCCCGAAATCCAGAACCGATTCCAGACCGAAGGGCCTGAAGTACGTCCGCATTCGCAAACACGCGCACCGGAATAACCCATGGCCAGCGAACCACTCACCCGTCTGACCTATGCCAGCACCGCCAACTTCGACACCAGTGGCGGCAGCGGCAGTGTCGACCTCGAGATCGGCCGCATCCTGCGCGCCTGCAAAATCAATAACCCGAAGCAGGGGATCGGCGGGGTACTTCATTACGGCTATGGCTACTTCTTCCAGGGTATCGAGGGACCGCGCGAAGCGGTGAACACGCTGTACCAACGCATCGCCGCTGACGACCGCCACCGCGACCTCGAGGTCCTGAGCGTGCGCGAGACCGAGACGCGGTTCTTCCCCGACTGGTCCATGAAGTACGTGCCGCTGGAAAAAGATGTGGAAGCACTGCTCAAGCGCCACGGCATGCGCAGGTTCAACCCGTACCGTTTCGATGAAGCCATCATCGATGACCTGATCCGAACGCTCGTCGAAGGCCGCGCGCCGCTCAACGACCCCGATCAGAACTACGGACGGGGCAACTCACTGCTCAAGAGAATGTTCGGCCGCCGCTGAGGTCCGCGTTCGCATCAGCAGCGGCGAGCGACCGCACAGCGCCAGCCAACCCATTACCCGGAGTCATCATGACGGACAGTCCGTACAAGCAGCTCGTGTACGCAAGCACCGCCACCATCGGCCGTGATCTGAGCCACCCCGAAACACAGCGCGAACTCATGAAGATCGTCAGCCACAGCCGCCGCTCCAACCCGAAGCGCGGCATCGTCGGCGTGCTGCACTTCGGTCAGGGCAAGTTCCTGCAGATCCTCGAAGGCCAGCCCGAGACGGTGGACGCGCTGTTCGACGCGATCCGCGAGGACCCGCGCAACAAAGATATCGAAGTATTGCGGGACGAGGCCCGTGACGAACTCCGGTTCGCGGCATGGAATATGAAGTTCCTGACGCTCGAAGATGAAATGGCCGCGTTCCTCAAACGCCACGGCCTGAGCGCATTCGACCCGTATCAACTCAATGACCGCATGCTCTCGGATCTGGTCGAGTTACTGGCATCCGGCCAGGACGAAGGCGCGCCCGCAACAGCCTGAACGCCACGCCCCGCACGCGCCAGCAAACAAGCAGGCCGGCTTTTGCCAAAAGGCAACAGCCGGCAACCCACTGCAGAGGATCAAACCGCAACCTGTAGGGGCGAGCTTGCTCGCGAACCGATCACACGAGTCCCGAACCCGGTGCCATCCCCAAGGCGTTACAGCAATCCCTCAAAAACCAATCTCTCGCAGAGCCGCAAAGCGCGCCGAGGGCGCCGAGAAACCATACAATCAAGAAACCCCCGCCTTCCTCCGCGCACCCTGCGCCCTCAGCGCCTCCGCGAGGAAAACCGGACAACGCCACATCAAAGCCACAACCGAACCTCACCCCCCACGCCCGGCCTCCATCGACAACCCCATAGCCCGGATCACCGCCGCCGCGAGGCAACGACCGGATACCGTGTGATACCCCGTATACGGCGTGTCGGCTTCCCCGGGCGCACCGACGATCGCGACCGCGTCCGTTCCCGTGCCCGTCGCCGTCCCGCCTCCGGCCGCAACGATCCCGTGATCGCTCAATACCGCCGCTTTCGTCTCCACGACGAGCCCCAACGCCTCCGCCCGCGCGGCCGCCGTCAAAGCAAGCGAACTCGCCGCAATGACATTGATCGTCCCCGGACCGGCGTTCTCCACCGCCGGCCCCCCGGCGCGGTGCGCGTTACTGAAGCCGACCGTCGCCAGCACCAGCCATTCGACGTCATCATGAGTCTCGCGCGCGATCCCGGCGTTCGCCGCGGCTACGCCGGTCATCAGACCCACGGTCGCACCGCGCCAGTCCTGTGCCCTCGAAATCGAAGCGAACGTACCCGCCGGATCGTCACAGGCCGCCACCACATCGGGCCCATCTACACAGAGATTTACGACCCGCTCGGCCATCACATCGCCGCCATTTACCGGTGCCGAAGAAAGAACCGGGCGGGGCTCGTCGAACAGCAGCGCATTCCACCGCAGATCACGCACATGGCGGATCCCCTCGATGCCATGTCGAGGGATTACTCCACGGCCGTCGTCAGCATCCCCCGCCACCATCGCCTCCTCCGCCACCGCCCCCGGCACCACCACCGCCGCGCGGCAGTGCCAGCGACATCCCGAGATCGAAGGCGATCGCGATCACATCAAGCCGCACCGGTGCAGTCGGGGTAATCACCATGATCGCCTGGTCCGCCAGGCTCTCCTCGATGCGCGCGACCTCACGGTGATTCGCCATTACGCGAATGTCGCCCTCCGTGCGGCCGAGAAAACCGGTATCGATCGGTCGCTCGATCACGTAACTCGTCCCGTCGCGCTGGAAAGTGCCCTTGAGGGCGGATTTGTCGTCCTGCGTGATATCGCGGATCTCGGTAACGATCCCCGAACCGGCGCGCCATACCCGCCGACGCCGATACCGGGTGAAGAACTCCGCCAGCATCTCGCCCAGCGTCCGATCCGGCGGCATCGTGAGCGTGAAAGACCGCGCGCCGAAATCGATCGAACCAAACGCCCGTCGGAAGCCCGTCTCCTCCGCGAGATGCACGGTCGCCAGCGACGTATCCCCCTGGCGCAGCACGACCCGAGAAGACCATGAAAGCCCGAACGGACCGCTGGACTCGAAGACCGCCTCAACCGGCTCCTCGATCTCCTGCGCGTACACCGGCGCTGAATCGCCCATCGCCGAACCTCCCTGTCACACGCCAACGTAGGCCGGCTTTGCGCGGCCCACGGCGATCCGCAACCCCCACACGGCCCTTCGCCGCGCAATGCCGGCATTTCCGGCGGTGAGTGCCATTACATCTCCGAACAACAGGCGCCGCCGAGAACCGGCCTACAACGCACGGTTCACGTCCGTTGCGGGACCCGGTGCTACTGACCGACCCCCACCGTATCCACCAACCACTTCCGAATGTCGCCGATCTCCTCACCACACACGGAATGGCCCATTGAATACGTATGCCATTCCGGCACGGGGCGCACCGCCCCGATCCGGTCACGCGAATACCCCGCCAGCTCCATCGGCACCACCGGATCCTGCTCGCCATGCGCCTGGAAAATCGGCGTCAGCCGATTCCCGGCACTCATCTCGTCCTCGAGCCGATCCGCGAGCAGCAGATACGCCGACAGCGCCATGATCCCGCCCAGCCGCTCCCTATGCCGCAGCCCCGCATGCAGCGCGACCGCACCACCCTGCGAAAACCCGGCCAGCACGATCCGCGCAGCCGGAACACCGAGCGCCTTCTCCCGTGCGATCAGCGCCTCGACCATTCCGGTTGAATCCAGGATGCCTTCCTCATCCTCCTTCGAAGCGAGATCCACCCCGGCAATGTCATACCAGGCCCGCATCCGCATCCCGCCGTTCACCGTCACCGGCCGCTCCGGCGCGTGCGGAAACACGAACCGCACACCATGACCCGAAGGCAAGCGCAACTCCGGCACGATCGGCTCGAAGTCGCTCCCGTCCGCGCCGAGTCCGTGCAGCCAGATCACGCTCCAGCGGTGCTCGCCGGGGGCGGGGACTTCTATGCATTCAGGGAGATTGTCACTCATAGCGCCCGGATTCTCCCCGCCGCCCGGCCTCCCCGCAAGCCGCCCGGCTGGCCACGACCGACCACGCCTGCTGGCTTCCGGAACCATCCCCATCCGGCTTCCGGGCACCTCGCTCGCTTATCCTCCTTTGCGATCCTTGGCGCACTCCGCGGCTTGGCGAGAACCCAAGCCCACGCGTGAATTGCCCCAAGGCCCCCTCACGCCAGTCCCCCGTGGGCGCATCTCTCACCGGCGTTTATACTGTGCGATCTGCCTGAATCTGCCCGGAGCGCGCGCCGTGACGCCGAGACTGCTGCTGCTCGCCTGTGTACTGGTACTCGTCGCCGGCTGCGGCCAGAAGGGCCCGCTGTACATGCCGGACGAGTCACAGGACGAGTCCACCGAAGAAACCGACGAGTAAGGGCCGCCCGATGGATCATTTCGAGTACCGCGACGGGCGCCTGTACGCCGAGTCGATCGACGTCGAATCGCTGGCGGCGCGCTTCGGGACGCCGCTGTATGTGTATTCGCGCGCGACGCTGGAGCGTCACTGGCATGCGTTCGACCGCGCGCTGGCAGGGCGCCCCCACCGGGTGTGCTATTCGGTGAAGGCGAACTCCAATCTGGCGGTGCTGGACGTGCTGGCGCGGTTGGGTTCGGGGTTCGATATCGTCTCGGTGGGCGAGCTGGAGCGTGTGCTGAAGGTCGGCGCCGCGCCGGCCGATATCGTCTTTTCCGGGGTCGGCAAGAGCGCGGCCGAGATCGAGCGCGCGCTGTTCGTCGGGATCGGCTGCTTCAATGTCGAATCGGCGGCGGAGCTGGAGCGGATCGAGTCGATCGCCGCGGGCGCGGGCAGGGTCGCGCCGATCTCGCTGCGCGTGAATCCCGATGTCGATCCGAAGACGCATCCCTACATCGCGACCGGGATGCAGACCTCGAAGTTCGGCATCGCCATCGACGCCGCGCCGCCGCTGTATCGGCACGCCGCCAACAGCGAGCATCTGCGCGTGGTCGGGATCGACTGCCATATCGGCTCGCAACTGACGGACGTCCAGCCGTTCGTCGATACGGTCGATCGGGTGCTGGCGCTGCGCGCCGAGTTGATGGCCGATGGCATCGAGATCGAACATCTGGATCTGGGTGGCGGGCTCGGGATCCCGTACCGCGACGAGCAGCCGCCGCATCCCACCGAGTGGGCGGCGGCAATCGATCGGGCGCTGGGCGACGTGGACTGCGAGATCCGGGTCGAGCCCGGGCGCGCGATCGCCGGCAACGCCGGGATCATGGTCACGCGCGTGGAGTACATGAAGCAGGCGCCGAAGAAGCGCTTCGCGATCGTCGATGCCGGCATGAATGACCTGATCCGGCCGTCGCTGTACGACGCCTGGCAGGCGATCATCCCGGTGGTCGAGCGCGACGGCGAGGCGTTGCCCTGCGATGTGGTCGGGCCGGTATGCGAGTCCGGGGATTTCCTCGGCCATGATCGGCCGCTGGCCGTGGAGGCGGGCGATCTCCTGGCGGTGCGCTCGGCGGGCGCCTACGGGTTCGTGATGGCTTCGAATTACAACACGCGGCCGAAGCCGGCCGAGGTGATGGTGGATGGCGATCGCGCGCAGCTGGTGCGGGCGCGTGAGGCGCTGGCCGATCTGTGGGTCGCGGAGAAGTGCCTGGCGCCGGAAACGGATACGGCGGCCAGTGCGGACGCGGAGTGATGCTGGAGCGTACGCCCGAACCCGAACTGATGGATGAGGCCGAGCAGGCCGCTGCCTACGCGGGGGCCGATTTCGAGGCATCGCATGGCGCGATCGTGGATGCGCTGGTCGCGCGGTTGCCGGATTTTCCCGCCACCGGGCATGTGCTGGATATCGGTTGTGGGCCCGGGGATATCTCGATTCGGGTCGCGCGGCGGTTTCCGGGCGTGCGGGTCGATGGCATTGATGGTGCCGAGGCGATGCTGGCGCCCGGGCGCGAGCGCATCGAGCGTGACGGGCTCGGTGAGCGGGTGCGGCTGTATCGGGTGATGCTGCCCGATGAGGCGCCGCCGCGGGTGGGCTACGACGCGGTGATCTCGAACAGCCTGCTGCATCATCTGCATGATCCGATGGTGTTGTGGCGAGTGGTCGCGGAAACCACGCTTTCGGGAGCGCCGGTGTTTATCGCCGATCTTGCGCGGCCTGAGGATGAGGCCGCTGTGGATGCGCTGGTGGCCGATATGGCCGCCGAGCCCGAGGTGTTGCAGCGGGATTTTCGGGCTTCGTTGCATGCGGCGTTTACCGTGGACGAGGTGCGTGGGCAGTTGCGTGCGGCGGGGCTGGATCTGGCGGTTGGTCTGATTGATGACCATCATCTGGTGGTTTGGGGGTATCGGTAGGTTTTTGGTTGGGTCGCGTCGGGTTGGGGGAGTTCTGGGCGCGGTGAGGAGTGGATGGCGCCTGGGCTTGCGAGTGTCGGACTGAAGTCCGACCTACGGTATTTGTTGGTGTGTTGCCGGGGGACGTCGGTTCGCGGGCAAGCCCGCTCCTACGGTATCGGGTCGAGTGATTACGGGAGGCGGATGACGCTGGACTTTACGAAGATGCACGGGCTGGGGAACGACTTCGTCGTGATCGACGGGGTGTCGGTGTGCGTGTGGCTGGAACACGACGTGCTGAATCGGTTGGCGGATCGTCACCGGGGCGTGGGCTGTGATCAGATCCTGCTGATCGAGCCCGCCGAGGGTGAGGGTGATTTTCGCTATCGCATCTTCAATGCCGATGGCGCCGAGGTTGAGCAGTGCGGCAATGGGGCCCGTTGTGTCGCGCGCTTCGTGCGCGATCGTGGGTTGACCGATGCCGATCGGATCAGCTTCGAGACGCTGGGCGGGATGATCCACACGCAGCTCATGCCGGATGGCCGCGTCGCCGTGGACATGGGCGTGCCGCGCTTCGAGCCGGCGGAGATCCCGTTCGATGCGCCGGCGCGCGCCGAGCGCTACCCGCTCGAGGCCGGCGGGACCGAGTGGGAGATCGGCGCGGTATCGATGGGCAATCCGCATGCGGTGCTGCGCGTCGATGACGTTGCCGCGGCGCCGGTGACCGAGCTTGGCCCCGTGATCGAGCACCATTCGCGCTTCCCGCGCCGCGTAAACGCCGGATTCATGCAGGTGATCGACCGCGATCGGATCCTGCTGCGCGTGTGGGAGCGCGGCGCCGGCGAGACCGCGGCCTGTGGCACCGGCGCCTGCGGCGCGGTGGCGGTCGGGCGGCTATGGGGCCTGCTTGACGCCAGTGTGACGGTGGCATTGCCCGGCGGTGAACTTGTGATTGACTGGGCCGGCGCGGATAATCCGTTATGGATGACCGGCGCGGCCGAAACCGCCTTCTACGGGACGCTCGCCCGATGACGACTTCGCCAGAGACCACAGCCCCGATGACCGAACTCGACGACGAGACCGTCGCCGAATATCTGCGCACGCACCCGGATTTCCTCGAACGGAATGAGGATGTGCTGGTGGCGCTGGACATACCGCACCGACCGGGGCCGGGCGCGGTCTCCCTGATCGAGCGCCAGGTGGCGACGCTGCGTGAGCGCAACGAGCGGCTGGAGCGCAAGCTCGCGGAACTCATGCGCACGGCCCGTGACAACGAGCGGGTCGGTGCCCAGCTGCTGGCACTCGGCCGCGGACTGCTTGAGGCGGAGTCGCTCGACGGCGTCCTCGCGCTGGTGCGCGACACCCTGCTGAGCGAGTTCGCCGCCGATGAGGCGGTGATCGTGCTGATCGATCACGAAGGCCCCGCCGATGGCCATTTCCTGGCCGGCGACGGCGCCGTCGCGCAGGCCTTTGCCGGCGTGCTGGAGCGCGGCGCCGCGGTCTGCGGGCGACTGAGTGACGAGCAGCAGGCCGCGCTGTTCGGCAAGCGTGCCGAACACACCGCGTCCGCGGCGGTCGCGCCGCTGCGCGCGGGCCGGGTCAGTGGCCTGATCGGGCTCGGCAGCCACGATTCCGGGCATTTCACCCCGGATATGGGGAGGCTCTTCCTGGAACAACTCGGTGAGCTGGTCTCGGCCGGCATTGCCCGCTATACGCAGTGTCCGGTGTGACGCTACAGACGGACCTCGACCGCTTCCTCGACAACCTCCGCAACGGGCGTAACGCCTCGCCCGCCACCTGCAGCGAATACGGCCGTGATCTGGCCCGCTTCCGCGCCTTCCTTGAGCACGACGCGATCGACGACTGGTCCGCCGTGACCGCCGATCATGTGCAGCGCTTTGTCGCCGCCGAGCACCGGCGTGGACTGAGTGGTCGCTCGCTGGCCCGCTCGCTGGCGGCGATCCGGGCCCTTTTCGGCTGGCTGCTGCGGGAGAACCGGGTGCGTTTCGATCCGGCCGCCGATATTCGGCCGCCACGCTCGGGGCGGCCGCTGCCGCATGCGCTGGAGGTCGAAGAGGTCGAGCGGCTGGTGAGCGTACCGGGGACGGGACCCCGCGAATGCCGGGATCGGGCCCTGCTGGAACTGTTTTACTCCTCGGGCCTGCGGCTGGCGGAACTGGCGGGGCTGGACGTAACCGGGGTCGATCTCGGGGAGGCGACGGCCCGGGTGCTCGGCAAGGGCCAGCGGGAGCGCATCGTGCCCCTGGGCGGCGCGGCGCGGAAGGCGCTCGGCGACTGGTTGCGGGCGCGTTCCGAATGGGCCGACGCCGACGAACCGGCGCTGTTCATCAGCGCGCGTGGCCAGCGGCTGTCACGGCGCGCGATCCAGGCTCGGGTCGCTCACTGGGCGCGGCGCCTGGGCCTGCCACGCAACGTGCATCCGCATATGCTGCGGCATTCCTTCGCCACGCATCTGCTGGAGTCCAGCGGGGATCTGCGCGCGGTTCAGGAGCTGCTCGGTCACGCCGATATCGCCACGACGCAGATCTATACGCACCTGGATTTCAGCCATCTGGCCGACGTCTACGAACGCGCACATCCGCGCGCGCGGCGTGGCAACGGGGGCAGTTCGGACGGCGGCGAGTAGATCGGTGGCCGCGCGACCGTGGGCCGGCTTTTGCCGTAAGGCAACAGCCGGCGTGAGCTACCCACAAGCCGTCACGAGCCTCAGCCGGCCGGCTTACTTCGCTGGCAAGCCGACCTGAGCCGGCCGCTGGTGAGTGACAGGAATCCGTCCTGCATTACGAGTGTTCGGCGAAGCGGGTATCGCCGGCGGCGTGGCGACCGCGCTCGGGGGCCGGTGTCACGGTATAGCGGCTGAAGGCCCCGGTCTCCTCGCGCAGGTTGTTCAGCACGAGCCGCAGCATCCGGTCGTGCAGGTCGAGTTCAATGATCTGGCCCTCCCGGAACATGTGGGCCGGCACCACCACCGTGGTCGGAAGCCCGCGGGCCCGGTCGGCCGGCAGGACGACCGCCGGTGCGCTCGACTCGCTGTCACGGAAGCGGGTGACGTTGCGGTTCGCGGGCTCGGCACGCACGCGGGCCGGAAGGGTCGTGCGGGACAGGGCCTCGACCCCGATCTCGAACCGCCGCTCGTCGAGGAAGCGCATGCGCCGGACGACGCCCACGCACCAGCGGCCACGCTGGTCGGGGCGGTTCGTGAGTTTGAGCGCGACCAGTTCGCCCACGGCGGCCCGGCATGAACCCGAGCCGTCCCAGATCAGGCGGAATCCGGAGGCGCTGACGTCCGCGAGCAGCCAGCGTGGCGCGAGGTTCTGGGCCTCGGAGCGCACGAGGCGCGCCTCCTCTTCGCGCGCTGCCACGTAACTGGGGGAGAGATCGCGTCCGCGCGAGACCTCGTTCCAGTTGATCCCCGGGCGTACCCCATCCAGGCGGGCGGCGTCACCCGATGAGCCCTCGCCGATGGGTTCCAGCGACCAGCCCGCGGTCTCGGCCACCGGATCCGGCTCGGCTTCCTCCGGTTCGAGCTCCATCGCGATGCGGGCGTGGATGACGTTCAGGGTGGCCTCGGCATCGACCTCAACGCCTCGCCGCGTGCGGGCGCTGCGTTGATAGTTGCCGGGCCGCCAGTTGTCGACGAGCCGCGCCAGAGCGGTCGCGCCGAGTTCGTTCTCGGCGGGTACGGGGTTGTCCTCCGGGCCCCGGTCGATGCGCTGCTGCTCGACGTGGTGCACGAGGTCGTCCACTTCGAGGATGCGCACACCGGGGCCGCTTCCGGCCTCTTCCAGCAACCGCGGTGGCTCGCCGGAATCCGTGTCGACGGCGAACCGCGGCAAGCTGTTGTCCACGTCGCTGTCCACCCCATGGAGCCGCGCCAGGTCGGCCCAACCCTCAAGCGCGCGGTAGAGCCGCCTGGCTTCGCCGCGGCGAAATCCCTGCACACCGGCGAGATCGAATAACAATATGCGTTTGAACATGGTCTCCGGCGACTGCCGTTGACGGGCGGCGAAGCGCAGCTGGTCGTTCTCGACCGCGTGCCCCGCGGCGTCCGCCGCTTCCGCCCGCCGGTAGACCCTGTTGACCCGTTCGTGGAAGCCGTCATCGAGGGTGCCGTAGGTCTGGGCTACGCGCAGCATCTGTTCGCCCAGCAGGGTGAGCGCGCGTTCGGCTGCAAGCGCCGCCGTGCGGCGGCGCAGACCGGCGGGTTCGCGCGTGAGCGCGTCCTCGTAACCGCGTGTCAGCTCGTCCAGCAGTTCCAGATCCAGGTCGAATGCGACCCGCGCCGCGACCTGGAGCGGCAGCGCCTGGGCGTGGATGCGGCCACCGAGATAGTCGAGCCCCTTGCGGGCGGTCGGGCGCATCAACTCGAGCATCCGCAGGCGCTCGCGCGGGGCCAGGTCCATGCCGTTGAGCGCGCGCGCCGCCTCCAGCAGCCGTTGGGACAATGTCCGGTGTTCCTGCCGTTCGGCGGCATCGAGCCAGCGCCGCAGCGCCCGCGGGGTATCGGGGAATCCGCTCGCGGATGAACGCGTTCGACCGACCCGTAACCAATCAAGTGCCATTGCCGTGCCTCCTGGCGCAGATCGCGAGTAGCCGCGGCTGCGTGGTATCTCCTGCAATGGCCGTGCCGACAATGTGCATGACTGGAATCCGGCGCCTGTGCTCCCTGGTGCAGGTGTGTTCCGATGGAACCGCCATGTCGGTGACTCCCCCGTGTTGTTGACCGATCGTGTGGTTCAGCTTCCTTGCCCCGGGTCCGCGCCCGTCGAGCCGCCGTGTCGTTGTTGCGCGCTGCGACCGCGCGATGGTGCGGTCTCGATTTCGTACTGACTGAACGAGCCCGTGTTCTCGCGGATCGTCGCGAGGCGAATCCGCAACAGTGTTTCCGGCAGGTCGAGTTCGAGGATATCGCCCTGGCGGAACATATGCGCCGGCACCAGCAGCGTCGCGGCGGTGTCGAGCGTCTGGCTGGCCGGCAGCATCAGGGCGGGTTCACTCGATTCGCTGCGGCGGTCACGCTTGCGGTTGGGGTTCGCCGGTTCGCGCCGCACGCGCGCCGGAGTCGCCCGCCGTGACAGGGCGTGTACGCCGATCTCGAAGCGCTCGTCGTCCAGGAACTGCATGCGGCGGATAACGCCGATCGACCAGCGATAATCGCTGTCGTCATCCGCCGCGAGGCGCAGCGCCGCCAGTTCTCCGACCGTGGCCCGCGACGAGCCGTCGCTGGCCCACCACAGGCGCCAACCGGTGGCGCTGACATCCTGCAGCAACCAGCGGGGATTCTCCGGTCGGGTCCCCTCGCGGTCGAGCCGCGCCTCGGCACGGCGGGCGGCGGCGTAGCCGCCGGAGCGATCCTGGCCGACCTCCACTTCGTCCCAGGAGGCGCCGGCGGTTCGCTCCGCCGATTCCCCGCGCTGATCTTCCGGGGCCTCGATCGTCTGCAGCGTGAGTGCGGCACCGGGCGTCTCGAGCCGATGCCGTCGTCGTTTTTTCGCTTCCTCCGGGGCGAACTCGGCCCAGAGGCGGGCGACGATCACGCTCAGCGCCACCTCCGCATCGACTTCCTCGCCCCTTTGCGCGCGCTCGCTGCGTTCATGGGTGGACGGTCGCCAGCTGTCGATCAGGCGCCGCAGCGCCGCGGCGCCGACGCGATTGCGGTCGGCGAGCGGCGAGTCGTCGGGCGGCGATTGCCGGTAAAGCGCCTCCACACGGTCGACCACCGAATCCACTTCCAGCACCCGGATGCGCGCCTCGGGCGTAACCGTCCATTCGCTCAGCGGCGAGGGGCCGCGCGCGGTTTCGAGGTCGATGGCGAAACAGGTGCCCCCTGACACGGCGCCGTCGTCGATGCCCAGGTGGGCGTCATCGGCCCAGGTGGCCAGTGCCCGGTAGATGCGCTCGGCCTCCCCGCGCCGCAGGCCCTGGGTCCCGGCGAGGGCGAACAGGAGAATGCGCCGGTAGATGCCGATCGGTGACTGCGAGGTCGGTTGTCCATCGCCCTGCGGCAGGTCAGCATCCTCGACCGCCCGGTAGGCGACCCCGGCGCGGTCGGCGATGTCGTAAATGGCATTTACGCTCTCCCAGAACGCGTCCGGTACCCGCGCGTAGATCTGCGCCGAACGCAGCATCCACTCGCCGTGCAGTGCCAGGGCCCGCTCGGCGGCCGGCGCGATCCGGCGACGACGACCATTCGGGCCTTCGGCCAGCAGTACGATGCTGTAGCCGAGGGCGCATTCGCGCAGGAGATCGATATTGAGGTCGTAGATCCGGCGCGCCCGGTCGGGCAACGGCAGCGCCTGGGACTGGATGCGGCTGGAGAGATAATCGAGGACTTCCCGGATCGCCGGGCGGAGTTCTTCCATCAGGGCGAGGCGGCGGCGCGGCGGGACCTCCAGTCGGTTCAGGGTGTGTACCCCTTCGTGGAGACGGCGGCTGCGCTCGCGGCGGTCCAGATGGGCGAGTCCCGACAGCCACTGCGAAAGGGCGCGCCTGCGCACGGGGAATCCCCCGCGCTGCGGCGGCTCACGAGGCGGGACGCCTGGTTCGAGTGCCATCGCTGGCGACCTCCTGGCCGCGCCGTTCCCGCTCTCCCCCGCCGGGCGCCGGAACACGCGTATTACCCTGCCGTGCGGCCCGGTCAATCGTGTAGACTGCCGGTCCCGTTTTTTCCCCGACCGGCACTGTAGCATGCACGGAACCACGATTGTCTGCGTCCGCCGCGATGGCGCCGTCGCCCTTGGGGGCGATGGTCAGGTCACGCTCGGCGATACCGTAATGAAGGGCAATGCCCGCAAGGTGCGTCGCCTCTACCGCAACCGCGTCCTGGCGGGCTTCGCCGGCGGCACGGCCGATGCCTTCACGCTGTTCGAGCGCTTCGAGACCAAGCTCGAGGAACACAGCGGCCATCTCACCCGTGCGGCGGTCGAGCTCGCGAAGGACTGGCGCACGGACCGGATGCTGCGCCGCCTCGAGGCGCTGTTGGCCGTGGCCGATCACGAGCAGTCGCTGATGATCTCCGGCAACGGGGATGTCATCGAGCCCGAGCAGGGCCTGATCGCGATGGGTTCCGGTGGCCCTTACGCGCAGGCGGCGGCCCGCGCACTGCTCGACAACACTGAGCTCGATGCGCACACGATCTGCGAGCGTTCGCTGGAGATCGCCGGCGATATCTGTATTTACACGAATCACCAGCGCACGATCGAGACGCTGGAGGCCTGACGTCCATGTCGCAGATGACCCCGAAGGAAATCGTCGCCGAACTCGACCACCACATCGTCGGCCAGGACGACGCCAAGCGCGCGGTGGCGATCGCGCTGCGCAACCGCTGGCGGCGGCAGCAGGTGGATGAGCCCCTGCGTCAGGAGATCACGCCCAAAAATATCCTGATGATCGGGCCGACGGGTGTCGGCAAGACCGAGATCGCGCGCCGTCTGGCACGCCTGGCGCAGGCGCCGTTTACCAAGATCGAGGCGACCAAGTTCACCGAAGTCGGCTACGTCGGGCGCGATGTGGAGTCGATCATCCGCGATCTGGTCGATGTCGCGCTCAAACAGCTGCGTGAGCGCGAGATCGAGCGCCTGCGCCCGAAGGCCGAAGAGGCCGCCGAGGACCGCGTGCTCGATGCGCTGCTGCCGCAGCCGCGCCAGCAGGGTGGCTGGGAGCAGGATCAGCCGAAACCCCAGGGGTCGGAGACGCGCGAGAAGTTCCGCAAGAAGCTGCGTGCAGGTGAACTCGATGAGCGCGAGATCGAGATCGACGTCAGCGGCGGCGGGCAGGGCGTCGACATCATGTCGCCGCCCGGCATGGAGGAGATGACCCAGCAGCTGCAGGGCATGTTCCGCCAGCTCGGGGGCGGCCGCTCCCAGCGCCGGAAAATGACCGTGCGTGACGCGCTGCGCCAGCTCATCGACGAGGAGGCCGACAAGCTGATCGACGAGGAGGACCTCAAGGCGCGCTCCATCCAGCTGGTCGAGGAAAACGGCATCGTCTTCCTCGACGAGCTCGACAAGATCACGCGCCGCGGCGAGCAGGGCGGCAGCGGCGGCGATGTCTCCCGCGAGGGCGTGCAGCGCGACCTGTTGCCGCTGATCGAGGGCAGTACCGTGTCCAGCAAGTACGGCATGGTCCGCACTGATCACATCCTGTTCATCGCCTCGGGCGCATTCCACGTCGCGCGGCCCTCGGACCTGATCCCGGAACTGCAGGGGCGCCTGCCCATCCGGGTAGAGCTGGCCGCGCTCACGACCGAGGACTTTGTCCGCATCCTGACTGAGCCGGATGCCTCGCTGACGGCGCAGTACAGCGCGCTGCTGCAGACCGAGGGCATCGAGCTGACGCTCAAGCCCGACGCCGTCCGCCGGATCGCCGAGATCGCCTGGCAGGTCAACGAGCGGACCGAGAACATCGGTGCACGCCGCCTGCACACCCTGATGGAGCGTCTGCTCGAGCGCCTGTCGTACGAGGCACCGGATCGCAGCGGGGAGTCGATCGAGATCGATGCGGCCTACGTCGACGAACAGCTGGCCGAACTGGTCGGCGACGACGATCTGTCGCGTTATATTCTGTAACCACGCAATGACCCCGGACCGTAGCCCGGATGCAGCGCAGCGGAATCCGGGGACGCGGTGCGCGGGTTGCGCCGAAGCCCCGGGCCGCACCGGGCGACGGCATGCCCGCACCCAACGGAGGCCCAATGGCGGTACCCAAGCCCACCGATATCACGCTCCATAAGCAGTCGCGCGAACTCGAAGTCGCGTTCGAGGACGGCTTCCAGAAACGCCTGAGCTGCGAATACCTGCGCGTGTTCTCGCCCTCGGCCGAGGTACAGGGCCATGGCCCCGGGCAGGAGGTCCTCGTGTTCGGCAAAGAGCACGTGAACATCGAGCGGATCGACCCGGTCGGGAACTACGCCGTTCGGCTGGTGTTCGATGATGGCCACGACACGGGCATCTATACGTGGGAGCACCTCTACACGCTCGCCGCGCAGTTCGAGGAGAACTGGCAGAGCTATCTGGCGCGTCTGGAGGAAGCCGGTGTCCAGCGACAGACCTGACGATCCCGGCGATCGCGATAGCGAAGGAACCACGCACTTCGGCTATCGCGAGGTCCCGGTGGGCGAGAAGTCCGCCCGCGTGGGAGCCGTGTTCGACTCGGTCGCGTCCCGTTATGACCTGATGAATGACCTGATGTCGGGCGGCATGCACCGGCTGTGGAAACGCTTCGCGCTGGCGCGCGCCCGGGTTCGGCCCGGTGAGCGGGCGCTGGATCTCGCTACCGGTTCCGGTGATCTGGCCGCGGGCCTTGCCCGCGCCATGGGCGAGCGCGGCTACCTGGTCGCCTCCGATATCAATGCCAGCATGCTCGGGCGTGGCCGCGATCGCCTGATCGACGAAGGCGTCGGCACCCGCATGGGCTTCGTCCAGGCCGATGCCCAGTACCTGCCGTTCCCGGATCGCCACTTCCACTGTGTGACCATCGGCTTCGGCCTGCGCAACGTCACGGATCAGGCGCGCGCGCTCGCCGAGATGACGCGCGTGCTGCGGCCCGGTGGGCGCCTGGTCATACTCGAATTCTCGCGGCCGGCGGGGGCATGGTTCCGCCGGCTGTACGACACGTACTCGTTCAGCGTGCTGCCCCAGCTCGGCCAGTGGGTGGCCGGCGACGCCGACAGCTATCGCTACCTCGCCGAGTCGATCCGCATGCATCCGGATCAGCCGACGCTCAAGGGCATGATGGAAACCGCGGGCCTCGTCCACTGCAGCTGGAACAATCTCACCGGCGGTGTGGTGGCGGTGCACACGGGGTACCGCGCGTGACCACCGCGGTCCGCAACGCCGGCTTCTGGCGCCGCGCGGCCGCCTTCGGCGTCGATGCCCTGTGGCTGTTCTCCCTGACCGGTGTGATCGCGATCGCTCTGACCGGACAGCCTTGGCCCGCTTTCGGGGATCCCGGCTCGCTCGCAACGCTTGCGGCGTTGATCCGTGAACTGTTGCCGGCGGTGGTCTGCATCGTCGGCTGGGGCCGGTTCGGTCGCACGCCCGGCAAGCTCCTTCTCGATCTGCGGGTGGTCAACGCCCGCACCGGTGAGCCGCCGGGCTATCTGCGCGCGCTCGTTCGTTACATCGGCTATTTCGTGTCGGCGCTGCCGCTGGGACTCGGGTTTCTCTGGATCGTCTTCGACCGCCAGTGCCAGGGGCTGCACGACAAGATCGCGGGCACACGCGTGGTCATGGTCGAAGATTCGGAGATCCTCGATATCGAACCGGCGAGCGTCGTATGACCCTGGTCGGCCGCATCTGCAGGGCCGTCGAGCCGGTGTTCGAGGGCGCGCTGGCGCTCGACGCCGCGGCACGCGCGCGGGTCGAGCGCCTCGAGGGCAAGGGGCTCGAGATCCACGTCACCGGCCTGGACTGGCATATCCATCTGGTGCCGGCGGCAGGGCGTCTGCTCCTTACGGACGATCCGGAGGTGCCGCCGGCGGCCCGCATCGGTGGGCCGCCGGCCTCGCTCGCGGCGCTTGCCACCACCGGCGGCACCCGGGTCCTGTTCGGCGGCAGCCTGCACGTGAGCGGTGACGTCCAGGTCGCGAAGGCCTACAAGCGCCTGTTCGACACCCTCGATCCCGACTGGGAAGAGGCACTGGGGCGCGTGATGGGCGATATCCCCGCGCACGAGACCGCCCGCATGCTGCGCGCCGCCGGCACGCGCGCCGCGCGGATCAGTGCCGATCGGCGTACGGACCTGCGGGCCTGGCTGGTCGATGAAATCGAGGCGTTGCCGGCGCGTGGTGAGGTCGATGACTGGATGGATGCCGTCGACCGTCTGCGCGCCGATGCCGATCGCCTGGCCGCCCGCGTGAACCGGCTCGAGCGCCAGGGGCGCGAGGACCCATGATCCGCGTCACCCAGATGCTGCGGGTGATCCACATCCAGTGGATCCTGTTGCGCCACGGGCTCGACGAGATCATCTGGGCCACCCAGGTGTTCCGGCCCATACGCTTCCTGTATTACCTGACGCCCGGTGCCTGGCTGCGTCTCGATACGCGCCGTCAGCCCCGCGGTGTCCGTATCCGGTCGGCGCTCGAGGATCTGGGGCCGATCTTCGTCAAGTTCGGCCAGATGTTGTCCACGCGCCGCGACCTGCTGCCGGACGACATCGCCACCGAACTGGCCCGGCTGCAGGACCACGTGCCGCCGTTTCCGTCCAGCGAGGCGCGCGCCGCCATCGAGGCCTCGCTGGGCCATCCGGTGGGTGAGCTGTTCAGCCGCTTCGACGCCGATCCCATGGCCTCGGCCTCGATCGCCCAGGTCCACGGGGCCCGTCTGATCGATGGCCGCGAGGTCGTGGTCAAGGTGCTGCGCCCCGGGGTCGAGCGGCGCATCCGGCGTGATGTGGGCCTTATGTACATCGTCGCCGGACTCGCGGCCCGCTTCTGGAGCGAGGGCCATCGGCTGCGCCCGCGCGAGGTCGTCGCCGAGTTCGAAAAGACCCTGATCGACGAACTCGACCTGGTGCGCGAGGGCGCTAACGCGCAGCAGTTGCGGCGCAATTTCGCGGGCTCGAAGATCATGTACGTGCCCGAGGTCTACTGGCCGTACACGCATACCGATGTGCTGGTGCTCGAGCGCATCGGCGGCATCCCGATCAGCCACGTCGAGACGCTCCGCGCCCATGGCGTTGATCTGCGCGTGCTGGCCGAGCGTGGTGTGGAGATCTTCTTCTCGCAGGTGTTCCGCGACAACTTCTTCCACGCCGACATGCACCCCGGCAACATCTTCGTCGAGTGGGACGATCCGGGCAATCCGCGCTACATTGGGGTCGACTTCGGTATCGTCGGCACGCTCGCGCCGCAGGACCAGCGCTACCTCGCCGAGAATTTCCTCGCATTCTTCCGCCGCGACTATCGCCGGGTGGCCGAACTGCATGTCGATTCCGGTTGGGTGCCCGCGCATACACGCGTGGATGAGTTCGAGGCCTCGATCCGCAGCGTCTGTGAACCCATCTTCGAGCGCCCGCTCAAGGACATCTCCTTCGGCCAGCTGCTCATGCGCCTGTTCCAGACCGCGCGGCGCTTCGAGATGGAGGTGCAGCCGCAGCTCGTGCTGCTGCAGAAGACGCTGCTCAACATCGAGGGCCTGGGCCGCGATCTCTACCCGGATCTCGATCTGTGGACCACGGCCAAGCCGTTCCTCGAGCAGTGGATGAAGCGTCAGGTCGGCCCGAAGGCCACGCTGCGCCATCTGCGGGACCGGTTGCCCGAATGGGGCGAGCAGTTGCCCCAGCTGCCGGGTCTCGCGCACGACGTCCTCACGCGCGCCCGCAATGGCAAGCTCGAGGTGCACTGGAAGAGCGACCAGCTGCACCGGCTGCACCGCGAAATGCGCCGCCAGCACCGCGCCACGCGCCGCGGGATCGCCGGCGGCGCCCTCACCGTCGCCGCCGCCATCGTCTACAGCGCCGCGCCCGTGGCACCGGTTGCCCTGGCCGGGGTCGGGTTGCCCATATGGATTCTTGGTGTCGGCGGCATCAGTCTGTTGATCAGTGCCGTGGCCGTGCGGTAACGCTGTCCGTTTCTCACGCAGAGGCGCAGGGCACGCCAAGGGCGCAGAGAAGGGCTAAGAAGCAGCAGCGCATAGGCAGGGTTGGCATATGTGCTCGCCGGCGAAGGCACGTAGGCGCGTTTTCGCCGAAGGCGAACGCGCGCTTCGCGGGTACGGCGACGAGGTCATCGACAAAGGGCGAACCCGCCCCGGCGTGCTGCGCGCATTCGAGCGGCGCTCAGCCGCGCCGCTCGAAGACGCGCCTACGTTTGATGTCGGGTTAAAACCCGACCCACGGCCTTTTGCATCTTTCGCTTTTCTCCGCGCCCCTGGCGTGCCCTGCGCCTCTGCGTGAGAAACAGACAACGCTCAAATGGCCACGGCCACTGACTCCCAAACCCCCACCCGGATACAATAGGACAATGGACGTCACCCCGATCATCGACCCCCTCAACGAACGCCAGCGCGAGGCCGTTACGGCCCCGGCGGGCAAGCCCCTGCTCGTGCTCGCGGGCGCCGGTTCCGGCAAGACGCGCGTTCTGGTGCATCGCATCGCCTGGCTGCAGGCGGTGGAGGGCATGTCCTCGCATTCGATCCTCGCCGTGACCTTCACCAACAAGGCGGCGCGCGAGATGCGCGGGCGCGTGGAGTCGCTGGTCGGGGCAACGGCGGGGGCGATGTGGGTCGGGACCTTCCACGGCCTGTCGCATCGCCTGCTGCGCGCGCACTGGCGCGAGGCGGGGCTGCCGCAGGGCTTCCAGATCCTCGATGCCGACGATCAGCTGCGTCTGATCCGCCGTGTGCTGCGCAATCTGGAGCTGGACGACAGCAAGTGGCCACCGAAGCAGGCGATGGGCTTCATCAACGGCAACAAGGACGAGGGCCGCCGGCCCGAGCATCTCGGCGACACGGTCGATCCGGTGCAGGAACAGCTGGTGCGGATCTATGCGGCCTACGAGCAGTCCCGGAAGACCGCGGGCGCCGTCGATTTCGCCGAGCTGCTGCTGCTGGCGCTGGAGACGCTGCGCGACAACCCGCAACTGCTCGATCACTACCGCAGCCGCTTCCGCCATCTGCTGGTGGATGAGTTTCAGGACACCAACACCATCCAGTACGCCTGGCTGCGCCTGTTGGTCGGCGATCGCGGCTGCGTGACCGCCGTTGGCGACGACGACCAGTCGATCTACGGCTGGCGCGGCGCACGGGTGGAGAATATCCAGAAGTTCTCGAAGGACTATCCGGGGACGACCACTGTCCGCCTCGAACAGAACTACCGCTCGACCGGTACCGTTCTGGCCGCCGCGAACGCGCTGATCGCGAACAACAGCGGGCGCCTCGGCAAGAATCTGTGGACGGCCGATGTCGAGGGTGAGGCGATCGCGTATTACACCGCCTACAACGAGACCGATGAGGCGCGGTTCGTTGCCGACCGCGTCGAGGCGTGGATCGACGAAGGCGGCACGCGGGCCGAGTGCGGCGTGCTCTATCGCTCCAATGCCCAGTCGCGCGCGCTGGAACAGGAGTTCATCAGCCGCGGCATGCCGTACCGGGTTTATGGTGGCCAGCGCTTCTTCGAGCGCGCCGAGATCAAGGACGCGCTGGCGTATCTGCGCCTGATCGCCAACCGTGACGACGATGTCTCATTCGAGCGCGTGGTCAACCAGCCCACGCGCGGCGTCGGCGAGAAAACGCTGTCGCAGCTGCGGGCGGCGGCCCGTGCCGCCGGCAGCTCGTTGTGGCGCGCGGCGCGCCAGGCGCTCGATGAACGCATGCTCTCCGGCCGGGCGGCGACCGCCGTCGGCGGTTTTCTGGAACTGGTCGACGGTATCGCGGAGAAGGCGGCCGAGCGTGATCTCGAGGCGATTGTCGAACACGCCGTCCACGCCAGCGGGCTGATCGATCACTTCAGCCGCGATCGCAGCGAGAAAGGCCAGGCCCGGGTGGAGAACCTGGAAGAGCTGATCACCGCCGCTCGCACGTTCACGCCGCCGCCGGATGAGGAGACGGCGGAGCAGAGCCCGCTGGAGACCTTCCTCGCGCACGCGGCGCTGGAAGCCGGCGAGGGTCAGGGCGACGCCTGGGAAGACTGCGTGCAGATGATGACGCTGCACTCGGCCAAGGGGCTGGAGTTTCCGGTCGTGTTCCTGGTGGGTCTCGAGGAAGGGCTGTTCCCGCACCAGCGCTCGCTGGAGGAAAGCGGTCGTCTCGAGGAAGAGCGGCGCCTCGCCTACGTCGGCATCACGCGCGCCCAGCAGCGCCTGTTCATCACCAGCGCCGAGCAGCGGCGGCTGTATGGCCGTGAGGTGTTCGGTGTGCCGTCACGCTTCGTCGGCGAACTCCCGGGCGAGCTCGTGGACGAGGTACGCCCGCGCGCCCAGGGGCAGCCGATGGGGATGCCGCCGTCCGCCGCGGCCGGGCGCTTCGCGGCCGAGGAGGAGGTGCCCGAAGGGGTGCCCAGCATGGGCCAGCGCGTGCGGCATCCGAAGTTCGGCGAGGGCACGGTGCTCGATTTCGAGGGCAACGGCGCCCACGCCCGAGTACAGGTCAACTTCGCCGACGCCGGCAGCAAGTGGCTCGTACTCGCCTACGCCCGCCTGGAAACCGTCCCGTAGGCGCGTTTTCGGCGAAGCCGAGCGCGCGCGGGTGGAAATGCATCGGCGCCTATGCACGCGGGTGGGCAGTCTCGGGGTATTCGCGCGCTGGGGTTCCCGATCCCGATCGCGGGTACATTCGCGAGCAAGCTCGCTCCTACATGAATCCTGTGACCGCGTCGCGAATGCACC
>NZ_LVEG02000016.1 GCF_001614315.2 Halofilum ochraceum | reverse complement strand
ACGCTGATGAAAAACGAGACCGACTACGTGCCGAAAACCGCTTGAGGGGCAGACATAGAATCTCCTACAGTTCTTTGCTTTCCTTTGCGTCCCTTGGCGCCCTCTGCGCCTTGGCGAGAACCAAAAACACAACGCCAATAGAACTCGAATGGCGGAATCCAGCGTAAGAGTAGCGTTGACCGATGAGCTCCCCGACAAAAAAACGGCCCGGGCCGCCTGTTGCGGGACCGGGCCGTCTGGCACGTCCTCATTGCCGGCCGTCATCGGATCACAGCGCCGTCATTACCACCATCAACGCGGCGGTAATCACGAAAGAACCGATATAAGCCTTTGCTACCTGGATGTTCACGTCGCCACTCATCGCTCGACCTCCTCGATCGTTACTGCACTGACTATCCCGGCGGTTTCGGTGCTGGTGCCGGTTCCTGCGCCTTCGCCTTTCTCATACGCATAAAAAAGGCCGCTCTAAGCGGCCCGTTTGGTGACATTGCCGTCTATGCGGACAGCATCACTGTACGGGCCGGGTCCTGCGCCACTTATGCGTAATTCGAATGAGGTTGCCCATTGGTGGGCTCCTTCGGCTATCTGGCAAGGGTGTTGTAAGGGCTGGGAGGAGGGAAATCAAGGGAGAAATACGAAAGACAGGATCTTTCTTTTTGGCATCGTAAAACAGGATAAACCCGCTTTACGGATAATTCAGAAAAGAATAAACGGATTGTGTAATCCGCCCTGTCAGAATGGTTCCCGAGCGGTTCCCGCGGCCTCGAAAGCCGCAGCCGGGTCGATTCCGACCTCGGCTTCCGGTGCCGTCGAGAGGTATTCCGCGATACGGGTCTGAAAGATGGCGGTGTGCGAGCGTGCGACCGCCTCGGCCGCATCCGGATCGCGTGCATCAATGGCGGCTACCAGCGCCTCGTGGTCCTCGAGGACGCGTTCCAGGTGACGCGATTGACGCTGCGCGTCGGAGCGGCCCCGCCCGAGTGCGAGGTGCATGACCCGCATGCCTTCCTGATGAAGCTGGCGATAGGCGGCGTGGAGATAGGCGTTATCGGCCGCCTCGGCAACGGCCATATGGAACTGCCGGTTGTCGGCGGAAATCGCCGTCGAGGTGCCGTCGCGCATGCATTCCGCGAAGCGCTCGTGGGTCGCCCGGATGCGGGCAAGCTGTTCCGTCGTCCGCCGTTCCGCCGCGTACCGGTTGATCGCGCGCGATATGAGATCGATGGACTCGATGAATCGCGGCAACTGCAGGAAATCGAAGTTCGAGACCCGGGCGCCGCGGTTGGGCAGCAGTTCCACCAGCCGCTCATTGGAGAGGTTCAGCAGGGCCTCGCGGACGGCCGTACGCGAGCGGCGGAAACGCTCGGCGAGCGTGGCCTCGTCCAGTTCCTGGCCGGGTCTGAGCTCGAGCTCGAGGATCTGTTCCCGGAGTTCCTGGTAGAGGTGGGTCGACCCGGGGGCCCGGGTCGCACGCGGGGCACCCTGGGGGGAGGAGTCGGTCGTGTCCATGGTCATCTGCTCCCTGTATTGCCCGCTCGGCGTGAACCATCGACGCCGGAGAGGTCCATTGCGGCCATTCGGAACCTGCGGCTCCGGCGGAAGCCGCCGCATGAGTCCTGCATACGAATCGCCGGGATCGGTACTCCGTCGACGCGATTCGGCCCCGACTGTCGGGTTTCCTTCGTCAACCCAACCTACGCAGTTCGCAGGATCTCACGACCAGTGGGCACCGAAGAACCCGGCGAAACGCCCGTAGGTTGGTTTGAGTGAAAACGAAAACCAACGTTGGTCACCGCGAACCGACTGGCGAAAGGATAGCATCCCTCGTTTCCCTGATACGCGACATTACGCGTCGGGCGGTCGGGTGGCCAGAGACCGTCGCTGACCATGCCAGAAGGCGTTGCCATCGCCACCGGCCCGCCACCAGGCGCGGATCAAATAGATACAGGCGACCACATTGCCCAGCAGAATCAACGCGACGATCCAGGCGGCCGCCGGCGCGGGCGCCTCGCGCCATACGATCCAGCCGGCGAACAGGGCGATCCCGGCGTAGACGTCGAGCAGCAAAACCCGGCCCCACGGGAGGTCCAGCAGCCGCGGGCCCTCCGCCGACAGGTCGCCGTGGATGGAAGCCGCCACCAGGTAGATCGTCAGCACGAGGCCGGCGGCGACCGCGACGAGCAGGATCGGCCGGCCCGGCATCCGCGCGTCAGTCATGCCCGGGCTTCTCCATGAGATGATGCACTACCCACCATTCCTCGCCGTCGCGCAGGCCGAATAGCTCGGCGCAGGCCATGAAAAAGACCCGCCAGCGCTGGCACCAGCGCTGGGCGTCGGCGCCATAGGCCGCTTCCAGTACCGGCATGATCTCGGCCCTGCGGGCATCCATGTTCGCCAGCCAGGCGTTGGCCGTGGCGGCATAGTGGCGGCCGTTCCAGCGCCATTGGCCGCGGTGGTGCAGGTGGTCCTGGAAGGTCGTCATCAGGCCATCGGCCGGCATGATGCCGCCGGTGAAGAAATGCCGGCCCATCCAGTTGGCATCGCCCTCGGGCTGGAATTCGTAGCTGCACTCGCGGTGGCAGAATACGTGCACGAGCAGCTGCCCGCCGGGGCGCAGCCAGCCGCTGATCCGCTCCAGCAGCAGGCGCCAGTTACGCATGTGCTCGAACATCTCGATCGACACGACCCGATCGAACGGGCCATCGTCGGGCTCGAAGTCGTTCATGTCGGCGGTTACGACGCGCACGTTGTCCAGCCCGCGTTCCGCGGCGCGTGCCTCGATGAAGGCGCGCTGCGGCGCGGAATTGGATACCGCGGTGATGCGGCTCGATGGATAGTGTTCCGCCATCCACAGGGTCAGCGAACCCCAGCCGCAGCCGAGTTCCAGCACCCGTTGACCGTCGGCGAGGTTGGCGTGCTCGCAGGTCGCGGCCAATGATGTGTCCTCGGCCTGATCGAGACCGACTCCAGGTGGGTCGAAACGACAGCCGCTGTACTTCAGGCGATGGCCGAGCACGTGCCGGAAGAACTCGGCCGGCAGTTCGTAGTGCTGCTCGTTCGCCTTCTCCGGCACCGGCGCGATCGGACCGGCATCCATGCCGCGGATGAACGCCTGCTGTCGCGCCAGCCGCTGCTCGCAGTCGCCGGCGGTTTCCTGCCGTCGGCGTGCCTCACAGAGCCGTCGGATGCCGGCGCGGATGGCGCTGTCCGGGATCCGCTCGCGTTCCATCCAATCGATCGCCGTCGCGAGCATCGGGTTCGCGCTCATCGGATACGCTCCTGGGAATCGGGCCGGGGTGGGCCCGCGAAAAAAGCATGGGGGCTGCGCCGGCGGGCGTGGTATGCAACGCCGCGGGGCGGCAGCGTGCGGGTCTTGCCGGGCGGCACGCCGCTCACCTTGAACGGGAGCAACAGCGTCACCGCCGGTTCCGACAGTGCCCACGGAGAAAGCGCGTTCATCCGCGGGCCCCCGTGGCTTCCGCCGGCACGGGTTGGCCGGCCCAGCGGCCGATGCGGGCGGCACCCGCGACGACCAGCGGGGTCGCGATCGCCCACTGGACGGCGACGGCGCCGATCAGCACGGCGACCCCCTCCGGTGCCAGCAGGCCACCGAACTGGGTGCCACTGAAGTAGGCCATCGGGCCGCCGACGGCCCCGAGGAGCGCCGCCAGCAGGTAGCTGCGCTGCAGCCAGTGCAGGGCCACGTTCAGGGCCATCGCGAAGTTCACCCACAGAGCGACCATCCAGACCGTCGACGGCGCGCCGACGCGCGCCTGGGCGGGGAAGTCGAATACCCCGGCCAGCACCATCGCGGAATCGATCGCATAGCCGAACAGCGCGGCCGCGGCCAGCGTGGCCAGTTCACGGCGTCGGGCCGGGATGAGCTTGAGATGGATCGCCACGAGCACCGCGACGACCAGTGGACCCAGCCAGATGTAGCCGTTGGCCGCGCCGAGCACACAGGTAAACCAGCCGATGTTGATGGAGACGATATTCCACAATATGAGCGGCAGGCTCGGTTTGCCGGCGGTCATGCGGATTCCCGAATGGCTGGACGAATCGCCGGTTCCGTATTTCGCGGTTTGGCGAGCAGCAGCTGCAGGTCGCCTATATGACGCTCATCGAAGCCGGCCTCGCAGTACTGCAGATAGAAGTCCCACAGCCGCAGGAAGCGCTCGGGGTAGCCCAGCGCCCGTACCTGATCGGCCGCCGCGTGGAAGCGGTCGCGCCAGTGGCGCAGCGTCTCCGCGTAGTCCGCCGACAGGTCTTCCAGGTGCACTGGGCGCAGATCGCCGACCTGGCCGATGGCAGCGAACAGGGCCTTCGGGGCCGGGCAGTGGCTGCCGGGAAAGACGTAGCGCTGGATGAAGTCGACCGAGCGCCGGTAGGTTTCGTATTCCCGGTCGCTCGTGGTGATCACCTGCAGCAGCATGGCCCCGTCCGGGCGCAGGCGATCGCTGCACGCACGGAAGAACGTCTCGAGGTATTCGCGGCCGACGGCTTCGATCATCTCGATCGATACGAGCCGGTCGTACTGGCCCGTGAGGTCGCGGTAATCCGACTGCAGCAGGGTAATGCGGTCTTCGAGACCCGCCTCACGGATGCGCTCGGCCGCGAGGGCGTGCTGTTCCGCCGAGATCGTGGTCGTCGTGACGTGGCAGCCGTAGTGCTTCGCGGCGTGCAGCGCGAAACTGCCCCAGCCGGTGCCGATCTCGAGGACTTGATGTTCCGGTTGCAGACCCAGCTTGCGACAGATGCGGTCGAGTTTCGCGGTCTGCGCCTGCTCCAGGGTGGCTTCGGCGCTCTCGAAGACCCCGGACGAATAGGTCATCGACTCGTCGAGGAACAGGCGGAAGAGGTCGTTGCCCAGGTCGTAATGATCGCGGATGTTCCGCCGGCTGCCGCCAGGCGTGTTGGCGCGCGCTCGCTGCGCGATGCGGGCGATCGCGGTGGCGAGGCCGGCGATGCCGCCCCGGTCGAACCGGCCCGTCGCCGCGCGGCTGCGGATCAGGATACGGAACAGATCCGCCAGCCGGTCGCAGTCCCAGTCGCCATCGATCCAGCTCGCGGCCGCGCCGAGCGCACCACCAAAGACCATGCGGCGGTAGAAGCGCGGTGCGTGGACGCGGATGCGTGCGGCGGGGACGGCATCCTGGCCGAACGTGGCCTCGCCATCGGCATCCGCGATATGCAGCCGGCCCTCCGCGAGCCCGTCAAGGCGGCGGTGCAGCAGTTGCCGCGCCAGGCGATCGAGTGGACGGGTGGCGCCGAACGCGGACAGCGCGGTCGTGCTCAAGTCGGCGGTACTCCGGTGGTCGCGATATTTGCAGTTGCAGTTCGCCGGATCCTCGCGAATGGATTCGGGCAGGGATCGTGAAAGTATCGCCCATCATTGTAGCCGCAGGCCGGCTTTTTGCCGTCAGGCAACAGCCGGCGCCCCGTGTACAGAGTCGGACCTTGTCCGCCGGCTGGCTCCCGTCGGTCGCAAGCCGACCTACGTGGCACTCGTGGAGACCGGTGCGTGCCCGAGCAGATCGCGTCCGATCTCGATCGAGAGGGCGTTCAGGTACTGCTGGACGCGGTCGAGGTACTCGTGCAGCCCGAATGCGATGACGCCATCGATGTCGGTGTCGAGCAGCGTGCGCAGGTCGTCCAGACGACCCATGGCCGCGGTCGCGCCGGGGATGTTGTAGGCCGAGCGCAGTTGGGTCAGGCGCTCACCGACCTCGTCGACGCAGGCCGCGACCGAGCGCGGGAAGCCCTCGTGGAACAGCATGAATCCGGCGACATCCCCCGGTGTCATACCGCGCGGGTGGATCTTGCGGAACGCGTGGTAGCCGGCCGCCGAGCGCAGCAGGGCGTTCCAGCGGCTGACATCGACCTGGGAGCCGACGTCCTCCGGCGAGGGCAGGACGTTGTGGTACTTGCTGTCGAGCAGGCGGGTGGTCTGGTCGGCGCGTTCGAGCTGCTTGCCGAGCTGGTAAAAACACCAGCCCTCGTCGCGATAGAACGTGCCCTCGGTGATCCCCGTGTGGGTCTGGCAGCCTTCCTTGATCATGGAGCAGAACCGGGCCAGCCTGGGTTCTGCAATCTCCTGCGGGCCGAGCGCGCGCAGCCGGTTGTAGAAGATGTTGAGCTGCGTCCACATCTCGGTCGAGATCAGCGGTCGCAGGGTGCGCGCGTTCGAGCGCGCCATGCCGAGGTTCGACAGGATGGAAGCGGTGTTGCGGTCGTCGAGCGTGTAGAACCGGATCACGGCCGCCGCCGACGCCTCGCCGTATTCGCGGAAGAACGCCGGCACGTCGTCGTACAGCTCCAGGATCGAGCGCCAGTTCTGGCCGCCGCGTGAATCACGCGAGAACGTCTCGGTGACGTCCAGCACGCGCGCGAGGTCCTCGGCCCGTTCGACGTAGCGGGCCATCCAGAAGATGGCGTCGGCATAGCGCGACAGCAGATTGCTCATCCGGTACTCCTTGCGTCCGGTCCCGTGCGGCTCATTCCAGCACCGTTCATTCCAGCACCCAGGTGTCTTTCGAGCCGCCACCCTGGGACGAGTTCACGATCAGCGAGCCCTTGCGCAGCGCGACCCGCGAGAGACCGCCCGGCGCAACCCAGGTATCGCGCCCGGTCACCGCGAACGTGCGCAGATCGACATGGCGCGGCTCGATGCCGCCGTCGACCAGCGTGGGCGCGACCGACAGGCTGATCATCGGCTGGCTGACCCAGTTGTGCGGCCGGTCGAGAATCTGCTGGCGGCAGGTTTCGAGTTCTTCCTTCGTGGCGTGGGGGCCGACCGTGATGCCATAGCCGCCTGCCTCGCCGACCGGTTTGACCACCAGTTCGTCGAGGTGATCCAGCGTGTACTGCAGGCCTTCCTTCTCGCGGCAGAGGTTCGTCTGCACGTTGGGCAGGATCGGGTCCTCGTCCAGGTAATACCGGATCAGACGCGGCATATAGGCATACAGTGCCTTGTCGTCGGCCACTCCGGTGCCGATGGCGTTCGCCAGCGCCACGTTGCCCTTGCGGTACGCCTGGAACAGCCCGGGTACGCCGAGCAGGCTGTTGGGATCGAACGCGCGCGGATCGAGGGCGTCGTCGTTGATGCGCCGATAGATCACGTGGACCGGCTGCAGGCCGCGGATCGTCTTGACGTACACGCGGTCGTCCTCGGTGACCAGATCGCGGCCTTCGACCAGTGCGACGCCCATCTCGCGGGCGAGGAAGATGTGCTCGAAGTAGGCCGAGTTGTAGGTGCCCGGTGACAGCAGGACCACCGTGGGGTCGTCGACGCCCTGCGGGGCGATCTCCCCGAGCGCCGCCCGCAGGCGCTGGCCATAGTTCGAGACCGAGCGCACCGGCTGATCCTCGATGAGATCGGGGAAGGTACGCAGCATCAGGTGCCGGTTCTCGACCATGTAGGACACGCCGGACGGGCAGCGGGCGTTGTCCTCCAGCACGTAGAAGGTGCCGTCGTCGTCCCGGATCAGGTCGGAGCCGTCGATATGGGCGTAGGTATCGTACGGGACCTCCAGGCCCTCCATCTCCGGACGATAGTTCGGGTTCGAGAACACCACGTCGGGCGGCACGATTCCATCGCTGAACACGTGGCGCTCGTGGTAGACGTCGCGCAGGAAGCGGTTGATGGCCGTGACGCGCTGGCGCACCCCGGTCTCCAGGGTCTGCCACTCGTCCGGCGGGATCGGGCGCGGGATCGCGTCGAATGGCAGGATCCGGTCGATCGCGTCTTTCTGCGTGTAGACCGTAAACGTGATCCCGAAGTTGTAGAGTTCGAGTTCGGCGTCGTGCGCGCGTTCGCGCAGATCGTCCAGCGACATGCGCGCCAGCCGCTCGCGCAGCGCCTGCGTGTGCGGGATCGGTGCCTGCATCGAAGGCGGACCGAACAGCTCGCAGTAGCGTCCGCCGGGGTCGTAGTCGGCCAGCAGGCCGGTGCGTTCAGCGACCTCGTTCATGCGCGCGCCTCCCCGGGTTCCGTGGTACCGCCCGCGTCGCGCGACGCGGTGCGGATCAATTCGTGGATGAAGCGGAGCTTGTCGACGACCGGAGCCACGAAGACCTCCGGCACGACGTCCAGCAGGCCCATTTCGCGATTGATCTCGTTCAGGCTGATGCCGACATGCCGATACGTCGATAAGGCCCGATCGAAATCGTCCAGCGGGCGAATCGCCGTCTCCAGTCCCCAGTGGCCGACGGTATCAAGCACGGCCGCCATGTCGAGATAGACCGCGAAGGTCTCGGCGAAGTCCTCCCACGGATGCATGGTGGCGTAGGCGGATACGTACCGCTGCGGCCAGTCATCCGGCGGACCGGACTTGTAATGGGCCTTCAGCGCCTCGCCGTAGGGTGGATCGTCGTGATCGCCAAAGCACGCGCGACAGGCGTCCTCGCAGCGCCCGCGCACGAGCAGCTCCCAGTAATAGTGCGCGATCTCGTGCCGGAAATGCCCGATCAGCGTGCGATGCGCCTCATTCATGTTGATGCGCCGGCGCTCGCGCTCGGCGTCATCGGCCTCGTCGAGGTTGATCGTGATGCGCCCGCTCGCGTGACCGGTATACACATGCTCGACCGCACCGAGGCGATGCCACGCGCCTTTCTCGCGTACCAGATCGGCCTTGAAGTCGAAGCAAAGCGGCGGATCGTAGCCATCCTCGGCCGTGCCGTAGGGGAGGCCGAGATCGTCCAGCGTGTACAGCAGCCGCCGCTTGGCCGACTCGAGCTGCGCCCATTTCGCCCGGTTGCCCGGCACCGAGGTGTCCGGAACCGTGCGATTGAAGCGACAGCCACCGCACAGCGGTGACTCCGGCGTCTCGGGACCGGTGACCACCATGCGGTTGCACACACCCTCGAGCGCGTAGTTCCGGCACGGCACCAGGGCAGCGCCGCAATCCTCGCCGGTGCAGCGGAACCGGCCGTCGGCGGTCGGCTCCAGCGCACGAATGGCCGCACACTCCGGACACCAGCCGACCTTGCGGCTGCAGGCCAGGCAGCTGGTGTTATCGAAAAACAGCCGATTGCCGCAGATGCAGGCAAACGTCTTCATGGGGAATCTCCGTGCCGGGCTTCACAAGCGGCACCATCGCCCTATTCTGGCATAACCCGCCGCCG
This sequence comes from Halofilum ochraceum, assembly GCF_001614315.2. Lineage (NCBI taxonomy): Bacteria > Pseudomonadati > Pseudomonadota > Gammaproteobacteria > Chromatiales > Ectothiorhodospiraceae > Halofilum > Halofilum ochraceum. Next base: position 92,775 of record NZ_LVEG02000016.1, on the reverse strand, counting down.
GGACCTCGCGGCGGAGGTGCAAGGATACGGGGGTGACGGGTCTCTGTCAGCGTGGCCGGGTGCTTAACCTTGGTGCGGGTCTTGGGCGCTTTTCAATAAGGGTTCTCGCCAAGGCGCGGAGGGCGCCAAGGGACGCGAAGGAAAGCACGGCATTGTAGGAGCGAGCTTGCTCGCGAACCGAGATCCACGCCACCGGTATCCTGGGCAATCGATGAAGTATCAAACCCAATCCAGTCGCTTGTCTGCCGTCCAGCCACCAGGGCATGGACATGGCAGCGCCATTGGATACCGGTTCGCGGCCAAGGCCGCTCCTACAATCCTTCTTCGCGTCCCTTGGCGCGCTTCGCGCCTTGGCGAGAACCTTTTTCCAAAGCGTTTCTCAAGCCCCGGCCGCGTTCTGTCAGCCCCCGCGGGGATGCGGGAAAAACGGCGTGCCACGTATCCACAGCCGCAGGGCCTGCCAATAGATGGCGGCGACGACCTTGCCGGTCATGAACGGGTGGCGGGCCAGCGCGCGGGCCATGTTCGGGCCGTCGAGTGGCCGGCGCTCCAGGCTCAGGGAGGCGTCGAAGTCGCGCTCGCCGTCGCGTTCGTTGCGCATGTGCACCGTCAGGCGATCGCCGGGTGTGGTGAAGCGCCAGTCGTAGTCGTAATCCATGTCGAGAAACGGTGAGACGTGGAACGCCTTGCGGAACCTGAAACGATGGTGCGTGCCATCGCCGTCCACCGGCAGCACGTAGCAGTGACGCTCCCCCCAGGGCGTGTTGTGGACCTCGGCGACGATGGTCTCGAGTTCGCGGTCGGCCGCGTCGAAGCAGTAATAGAAGCTGACCGGGTTGAAGCAGAAGCCGAAGTAGCGCGGATGGGTCAGCAGGCGGATCGGGCCGCTCGGCCGCGCGCCGGTGCGCTCCTGGACCAGGTCGCGGACATTCTCGTCGAGCGGGCGGTCGTGGGGGCCCAGATGGTCCCGCCGGTCGAAGCGGACGATGTTCGGGCGCTCGACCGACCACAGCCAGCGACCCCGGAAGACCCGATCGAGTTCACCCAGGTCGATATAGAGCATGAACACGCGGTAGGAAAAGCCGTGCGGGCGTGGCGCGAACCGCCGATGGCGGACGGTGCCACTGTAGATCGCGCTTGCGGTCATAAACCATCCACGCCGAAGGCCGCCGCCACCGCCGCGGCACTGCGGACACCGTCCTCATGGAAGCCGTAGCCCCACCAGGCGCCGCAGAATGACGTCCGGTTCGCCCGGGTCACTTCGCGGTGGCGCGCCTGAGCGGCGCCGCGCTGGGGTGTATACAGGGGATGAGCGTAGCGCATCCGCGCGTGGATGCGCGCCGGGTCGATGCCGCCATCGTCGTTGAGCGTGACGCACCAGGTCTCGCGGGCCGGCAGGCGCTGCAGGATGTTCATGTCGTAACTGATCGACACGTGACCGCTGTCGGCGCCCACCCGATGGTTCCAGGCCGCGCGGCAGCGGGGCTCCCGCGGAAGTACGCGGGTGTCCGTGTGCAGGATCGCGGTATTGGTCTGGTATGGGAAGGCGGCCAGCAGTTCCCGTTCGACCTCCGTGGCATCGTCGCCGAGCAGCGCCAGCGCCTGGTCGGCGTGGCAGGCGAGAATGACCTCGTCGAAGGTCTCGTCGCCAGCCGCGCTCGTCACGCGCACCCGCTCGGGGGAGCGGGCGATCGATTGCACCGGCGTGGCCGGGCGCAGTTGTCCCGGGAAGTCGGCGAGCAGCGCGTCCACGTAGCGCCGCGAACCGCGGGGGATCGAGCGCCACTGCGGCCGGCCGCCGAGCCCCAGCATGCGGTGGTGGTGCAGGAATTCGACCACGAAACGGATCGGGAAACCGGCGAAGCGGCGATCGGGGCAGGACCACAGCGAGGCGCCGAGCGGCAGCAGGTAGTGTTCGACGAACGAGTGGCCGTAGCGGCGCTCGCGGGCGAAGTCGGCGACGCTGCGGGTGTCGTCGGGATCCTCGAGCACGGCCGGCGCATCGCGGCCGAAGCGCAGGATATCGCGCAGCATGCCCCAGAACGCGGGCCTCGCCAGGTTGCGGCGCTGGCCGAAGACACTGTTCAGGGACGGCGAGCCGGCCCATTCAAGACCGTTGCGGGCATCGCTCACCGAGAAGCTCATGGAGGTCGGCTGCGAATCGACGCCGAGGCGATCCAGCAGACGCGAGAACAGCGGATAGTTCTCGTGGTTGAAGACGATGAAGCCGGTGTCGACATCGATCGGCCCGGCTGGGTCTTCGACGCGATGGGTGTGGGTATGTCCGCCGATGCGGTCTTCGGCCTCGAACAGCGTGACGTCGTGTCGGCGCGCCAGCAGCCACGCGGCCACCAGCCCCGACACGCCGGCGCCGACGACGGCGACGCGCAATGCGGAATCGTCGGTCATGTCGGCCTCAGTCCGTCCCTGCGGGGATACGGCGATGCTCCAGGACGGCCTTCGGGACGGGGCGGAGATCGCGGATCAGCCCCGTCCAGGAGAGCGCGATCAGGGCGTACCACGTCGGGTCGAGTTCCCACCAGTAGAACCCCTGGCGCGCGGTGGCCGGGTAATGGTGGTGGTTGTTGTGCCAGCCCTCGCCCAGCGTCACCAGCGAGAGCCAGAAGTTGTTGCGGCTGGAGTCGTGCGTAGCGAAACGGCGGCGACCGAAGCGGTGCGCCAGCGAATTGATCGTATAGGTGCCGTGGTAGAGCAGGACGGTGGAGACGAAGAATCCCCAGACCAGCATCTGCGGGCCGTTCGTGCCGAGCCCCGGCGCGGCGGCGGCGAGCCATGCGCCGAGTCCCCAGGTGGCGAGCGCGAACAGCACCAGCGGCAGCCAGTCGAGGCGGTTCAGCCAGCGCAGTTCCGGGTAGCGCGCCCAGTCACGGACGTAGCGCCAGGGCGTGGGGTAATTGCCCCGGGTCAGGAACCAGCCGGTGTGGGCCCAGAGCAGGCCATGGCGGTCGGGCGAATGCACGTCCTCATGGTCATCGGCGTGGCCGTGGTGGTGGCGGTGATGCCCCGCCCACCAGAGCGGGCCGCGCTGCCCCGCCGTACAGCCCAGCGCTGCCATCACGAACTGGAACGCGCGCGACGTGCGAAAACTGCGGTGGGAGAAATAGCGGTGGTAGAAGCCGGTCACGAAGAACATGCGCAGCAGATAGAACGCGATGCACGCGCCCAGGGCGGCCCACGAAAACCCGACCACAAAGACGCCGAGGCAGGCGATGTGCAGGGCGATGAAGGGTACCGCGCGCGGCCAGTCGATGCGCTCGTCGCGAGGTGCGTCGAGCGGCGCGGGGGCGCCGTCACTGATCAGCCAGTGCCATATGGCCGACCAGGGCGCACTGAAACGGTTCCATGTAGTCACGCGCGCGAACGTCCTTCGGTCGTGGCGTGAGCGGTGCGGCTGGAGCGCAGCCCCTGCGCGAAGGCGGCGAGTTCCGTCATGGAACGCGCGTGATACACGCCCGGTATGTTGATCGCGGTCACGGCGTTGAGCGCCGGGCCCCCAATGACGATGCTCGGCTCCAGACGCGCATCGGCCAGAGCGCCGCGCAGATCGCCGGTCACCCTGTGGACCCGGTCGGCCCCGTCTTCGGTCGAGAACGCGATCCACACGAGGTTGGCCCGCGATTCGACCGCGGCCTGCGCGAGCACGCCCGCCGGCGTATTGGCGGACAGATTGACCTCGTCCCAACCCTCGCTGGCGAGTACCGAGGCGGCCATGAGCGAGGGCAGGACATACGGGTCGTCGGCGGGGCTGCCGCCCACGGCCGCACAGCGGTCCGGGCCGACCACGCCCAGGCTCCGGACCCGGTCGAGGATCTGGCTGCAGATGTCCGCGGCGCGGTGCTCGATCAGGATGCCATCTTCACCGTGGCGCCAGCGGTCACCGATGGCGCGCATTGCGGGCGCGATCATGCGGTCTATGATCAATGCAAGCGGCATGCCCTCGACGTAGCGGGCCAGCGCCAGCCCGCGCGCCCGCTCGGCCTCGCCGTTGCTGAGGGCGTCGTGCAGCGCGGTCGTCGGGTCGTCCTGGTCGGGCCCGGCGGAGATCGCGTCGATGTCCTCGAGCCCCAGGATGCCCGGACGTTCCAGTGCGAATCCCTGCGAGCGAACGAAGCGGATCGCCTCGGACCGGTCGATGCGGCGATGACCGCCGGCCGTACGGGCGACATGCAGGCGGCCGCTGTCGGCCCAGCGTTTCAGTGATGATTCGCTGACCCCGATTGCGGCACCGAGTTCCTTCGGAGACAGAACGGATTTCATGTCGGTGATATGGCTCTGAACGGTTTGAACGATATTAGTCGAGCCATCGGCCACGGTCAATAAATCGGCAGGCTCTGCCGGATCTACCCTATGATGGGGATGAAAAGGGCGCTGAGGGCGAGCATTGACCATTCTTCGATCCCGGTCCAATATCAGTGGTGATCGATTTGATCGTTTTATTTTGCGAGGGCGGCCGATTCGGTCGGACCCCGCCGGGGTATAGCGTTGCAAAGCCATCGATTGATTTCCGTTCACGCACCGGATCATTGTCAGAGGGAGCCGGACTGCGGCTGTGGACTTTTTCGCCAGGCGCTTCAGGCTGGATTCGGGCGCGCGCGGTCGCGGGCCCTGCGAAGCCCCGGAACGGCCGGGGTGTACGGGTTGTGCGCGACCATTATGGTCGCGGGGCTGCTGGCGACCGCACCACTGCAGGCGGCGAGCGCGCCCGAGGCCGCGCTCGAGCCCCGGGTAGGCCACGCGTTCGCGCTGGATTCGGGGCGCCCGGTGTACCGGGAGGTCCATGACCCGGAAGTCGTGGACGGCGAACTGGTGGCGGATCGGGTCGAATACGTCGATCCCGAGGGCAAGATATTCGCCCGCAAACGCGTGTCTTTCGAAGAGGCCCCGCTGGCGCCGTCGTTTCGGCTCGAGGACACGCGGACCGGATACATCGAGGCCCTGCAGCGGACCGACGACGGCCGTATCGAGCTGATCTATCGCAAGCGCGAAGATGAGGCGATGGAGCGGACCGTGATCGATCCGCCGTCGGATGTGGTCGCCGACGCCGGATTCGATCTGCTGATCTACCGCAATCTGGACCGACTGCGTGCGGGCGAGACGCTGCGCTTCCCGTTTGCCGCGGCCAGTCAGCAGCAGACCGTCGCGTTCCGCCTGCGCCGTATCGACGAGCGTGAGGTGCTCGGCGAACCGGCGATCGTGATCCGCATGGAGCCGGACAATATGTTCATCCGCTGGCTCGCGAATCCGATCGATGTCGCGTATCACGCCGAGACCGGCGCCCTGCTGCGCTACGAAGGGCTGTCGAATATCGCGAATCCGGACAGCGACGAGAACTACCGCGTGCGCATCGATTTCCCGCCGGAGGGCGTGGAGCCGCAACCGCCAGCGTCCGATTGAATGACGCGGTCACGTTGATTTCCGCCCTTGTGTGCGGAAACCCTTTTGCGAATCGGCCGGTTCCATTAGCGTACCCGCCTTTGGATCCGGGGGCGGGAAATGGGGCTGACGCTGGGAATCGATACCGGTGGCACATACACCGATGCGGTACTGGTCGATGCCGGCGGCCACGTCCGGGCCAGTGCCAAGGCACTGACCAGTCATGACGACCTCAGCCGCGGTATCGGCGAGGCGCTCGACAGTGTGCTGGCGGTTGCCGACCAGCCGATCGGCCTGGTGTCGGTCTCGACCACGCTGGCGACCAACGCGGTCGTCGAGGGCGAGGGCCAGCGGGTCGCCCTGATCCTGGTCGGCGAAGGGCGCGAGGTGCTCGAACGCGGCGGCCTCGGCAGCGCACTCGGGCGCGATCGCGTGGAGTTCGTCGCCGGCGGCCACGACGGCAGCGGCACGGAGCGGGCCCCGTTCGACAGCGAGGCGCTGGAGGCGGCGATGGAGCGCCATGCCGGCGCCGTGTCCGCTTTCGCCGTGGCCGCCCGGTTCGCGGTCCGCAACCCGGCCCACGAGCGCCGCGCACGCCAGTTGATCGCGGAACGCACCGGGCTCCCAGTGTCCTGTGGGCACCAGCTTTCGGGGGCACTCGACGCCCCGCGCCGGGCGCTGACCGCACTGCTGAACGCCCGGCTGATCCCGTTGTTGACCGACCTGATCGGGTCCGTGCGCGGGCTCCTCGACAACCACGGAATCGAAGCGCCGCTGATGGTCGTGCGCGGTGACGGTTCGCTGGTGACGGCCGAACTCGCCCTGCAGGCGCCGGTCGAGACGATTCTCTCGGGGCCCGCGGCGAGTCTGGTGGGCGCCCGTCATCTGGCCGCCGAGGCGAACGCGGTCGTGTTCGACATGGGCGGCACCACCAGCGATATCGGCGTCCTCGAAAACGGCGAGCCGCGGCGCCACCGCGAGGGGGCGGTGATCGGCGGCTGGCGCACCCGCGTCGATGCGGTCGAGGTGCATACCTGCGGCCTCGGCGGGGACAGCGAGATCACGCTGGCCTTCGCGCCACCCTTCCATATCGGGCCGCATCGCCTGATCCCGCTGTCGCAGCTCGCCGCGCGGGTGCCCGGTGTGCTGGAGACGCTGCGCGTGCAGGCCGAGGAGGTCGTCCTGCGCGAGCACGCAGGGCGGTTCGCCGTGCGTCGGCGCGCGCCGATTGGCGGTCCCGATACGCTGTCGCGCAGCCAGCGCCTGCTGTGGGATCGGCTCGCCGACGGCCCGCTCGATCTGGTGACCCTGTTCGCCGAACAGACCCGGCAGCGGGCGCTGGACCGGCTGGTGGAGCAGGGCATCGTCGGCCTCGCGGGCTTCACGCCCACGGACGCGGCCCACGTACTGGGCTGGCACACGTTGTGGTCGGCGGAGGCCGCGGAGCTCGGGGCCGCCATGCTCATCCGATCGGCCCGCTACAAGTGGGGGCGCGATCTCGGCACGCCACAGGCATTCGCCGCGCGCGTCATCGACACGGTGGGGGAAGACGGTGCCCGGCACGCGTTCATGACGGCGCTGGCCGACAGCGAGGTCGCACCGGACGGGGTGCCCGCCCCGGGCGCCCGCGCCCTGATCGATCGTGCGATCGGCGCACGGCCGCCGTTGTCCGCCGTCAATGTGGGGATGGCGTTGCGCTGGCCGCTGGTGGCGATCGGTGCGCCGGCGGCTGCCTACGGTGAGGCGATCGCGCGGCGCCTCGGGACGCGCTGTGTGGTGCCGCCGTATGCCGAGGTCGCGAACGCCGTCGGTGCGGTGATCGCCGGGGTCGTGCAGCGCGTGACGGCGACCATCACCCCCTTGGCGGGAGAACGCTTCCGGGTGCACACCGCGCATGGCATTTCCACCCTCAGCACGCTGGAGGAAGCCTGGGCCTGGGCCGAGGCGGAGGCGGAGCGGCTGGCGACCCGCCAGGCCGAACTGTCCGGCGCGGGGGATATCTCGGTGTCGAGTGAACGCAGCGCGACCACCGGTCATGCCGATGATGGCAGCGAGATCTTCTTCGAGGGCGTGGTGACCGCGACTGCCCGTGGTCCGGCTCTAAACGCCTGAATCGGGCTGGATTTCCAGGGGGGTAGCCGAGGAACGTGCCACCTGCGCCGCATACTGTCCTGTGCCCGTCAGCTTGCTTGACCACATCGGGGAGCGGCGGGAAACTTCACGGTTGTTATTGGCCACAGCCAGATTCACATCCGGGCGGCGATCGGACCCGAAAACGGGGGCAAGTCGGCGCTGTTGATTCACGCGCAACCGCTGTTCATCAGGAGTAACAACCCATGGTGGAATTTCCCAAAAGCGCGAACGTCGTCATTATCGGCCAGGGCGGTATCGTCGGGGCCTCGGTCGCCCACCACCTGATCGAGCGCGGGTGGGACAACATCGTCGGCATCGACAAATCGGCGATCCCGACGGATATCGGTTCGACCTCGCACGCCTCCGACTTCTGCTTCGCGACCGCGCACGACGAGATGACGTGCTACACGACCGGTTACAGCATCGAGTTCTTCGACAAGATGGGGCACTACGACCGCGTCGGGGGCCTGGAGGTCGCGCGCGTCGATGACGACGAGCGTATGGAAGAGCTCAAGCGCAAGGTCGATTCCGGCCGCGCCTTCGGCACCAACGTGCGCATGATCGGGCCGAAGGAAGCCAAGGAACTGATGCCGCTGATCGAAGAGGACCAGATCCAGGGCGCGATGTACGACCCGGACGCCGGTCTCGTGATCCCGCGCTCGCAGATCTTCACCGGGGAACTCGTCCAGAAGGCCGAGGAGACCGGCAAGCTGCAGGCCTTCGCCAACACCCCGGCGACCGGCCTCGAGATCGAAAACGGCCGCATCAAGGGCGTGCATACGCGCCGCGGTTACATCGAGGCCCCGTACGTCGTCTGCTGCGCCGGCCTCTGGGGCCGCATCATCGCCGAGATGGCCGGCGAGGACCTGCCGGTCATGCCGGTCGATCACCCGCTTCTGTGGTTCGGGCCGTACGAGGAATTCGCCGGCACCGGCAAGGAGATCGGCTATCCGCTGCTGCGCGACCAGGGCAACTCCGCCTACCTGCGCGACACGGGCGACCCGAAGACCACCGAGGGCGGCCAGATCGAGTGGGGCTACTACGAGGAGAAGGCCCCGCGCATGGTCCATCCGCGCGACATCCTCGAGAAGGAAGAGGCGCGCCTGTCGCCCTCGCAGCGCGACTTGGAGATGGAGCAGATCATGGAGCCGCTCGAGCGGGCCATGGAACTGACCCCGATCCTGGGTGAGCTCGGTTACGACGAGAAGCGCTCCTTCAACGGCCTGCTGCAGGTCACGGCCGACGGCGGCCCGTCGATCGGCGAATCCGCCGAGGTGCGCGGGCTGTGGTACGTCGAGTCCGTCTGGGTGAAGGACGGTCCGGGCACGGGCAAGGTTGTCGCCGACTGGATGACGGACGGCCGCGTCGAGGTCGATCCGCACGGCATCGACTTCACGCGCTACTACCCGTTCCAGAAGGAAGCGGACTACATCCACGACCGCTGCTACGAGACCGCGTTCAAGATCTACAATCCGCCGGTGCACAACCGCGAGCCGTACACGGCCGCGCGCAACCTGCGCCAGAGCCCGTTCTACGAGCGCGAGGTCGAGCTCGGCGGTTACTTCATGGAAGCGGCCGGCTGGGAGCGTGCCCACGGCTACGCGAGCAACGAGCACCTGCTCGAGAAGTGGGGCGACAAGGTGCCGGAGCGCAAGGCCGAGTGGGACAACCGCCACTTCTGGCGCGTTTCCAACGCCGAGCACCTCGAGATGTCCGAGAACGTCGGCATGATCAACCTGTCGCACTTCGCCATTTACGACATCACCGGCGCCGACGCCGAGGCCCTGATGGAGTACACCTGCGTGGCGAAGGTCGGCGGCGACACGCCGGTTGGCAAGGGTGTCTACACCCACTTCCTCGACCACGAGGGCGGCGTGCGCGCCGACCTGACGGTCCTGCGCATGGGCGAGAACCACTACCGGGTGATCGACGGCGGCGATGCCGGCAACCGCGACTACATCTGGATGAAGCGCATGGCCGAGGACCGCGGCCTCAGCGTCGACATCCAGGAGCGGACCACCGACTTCGGCTGCATCGGTCTGTGGGGTCCGAACGCCCGCACGACGCTGCAGGCCGTCGCGGACAATCCGGATGAACTCACGGTGGAGAACTTCCCGTTCGCCGCCATCAAGGACATCACGGTCAACGGCACGCCGGTCACCGCCTTCCGCATCTCCTACGTCGGCGAGCAGGGCTGGGAGCTGCACTTCAAGTACGACGACGGCCTCGCGCTGTGGGATACGCTGCATGGCGAGGGCGTCACCCCGGTTGGCATCGAGACCTACGCCAACAGCCGCCGTCTCGAGAAGTGCCTGCGCCTGCAGAACGCGGACCTGAAGGTCGACTACAACCTGATGGAAGCGGACCTGGCCCGGCCGAAGGTCAAGGCGGCCGATTTCTACGGCAAGGAGGCGTACGTCGCCCAGCGCGAGCGTGCGCACCAGCCGGCGTATCTGTGCACGATGACCATGACCGAAAACACCGATGCCAACGGCGTCGCGCGGTATCCGGTCGGGCATCTGCCGATCATGGATCCGGAGACCGGCAAGACCCTGGTCGACGAAGCCGGCCGGCGTTCCTACGTCACCAGCGTCGCCTACGGCCCGTCCGTCGGCAAGAACATCTGCCTGGGCTACCTGCCGTACGCGTACTGCGAAGAGGGCCGCACCCTCAACATCCAGTACTTCGACGAGATCTACCCGGTGAAGGTCGAGTCGGTCGGCTACAAGCCGCTGTACGACCCGAAGAACGAACGCCCCAAGTCGTAACCGCGACGCGGGCGTTCAACGAAAAAACCGCCGATCCCGGTGATGGGGTCGGCGGTTTTTTTATGGAACCACGAATGAACACGAATGGACACGAATGCTGCCGCAGGGCCTCTATGGCTCCCGGGAGCTTCGCTGCAACGTTTGCGGCGAATCGAGTCTTTTTGAACCACGGATGAACACAGATGAAAGTCAAAGTCGGCTGATTCAGCCCCTGACGTGTGATTCCACCTCAGCACCGTTTTTGACCTTATCTGTGTCTATCTGTGTTCATCCGTGGTTCTCATCCCACGCGTCATAGCCACCACCCTTTCAGCGACGCTCCTCCACGGCTGATCAGCCAAGCGGCAGCATTCGTGTCCATTCGTGTCCATTCGTGTCCATTCGTGTCCATTCGTGTTCATTCGTGGTTCAGGAATTTCGTTGCAGGGCATAAAAAAAGGGGCACCACGATGGGCGCCCCTTTTCGCGTCGGTTGACCGGTCGCCTCAGTAATTGGCGTCCGGGAACTCGGCCTTTTTGCGGTTGACGTAGTCGAGCAGGGCCTCGTCGATGGCCGGGTCCATCGGCGGGGCCTCGTACTCGGCCAGCCTCTTCTTCCACATCTTGTTGGCGCGCTGGGCCGCGTCGAGGCTGCCTTCGGACTCCCACTGCTCGAAGCTGTTGTTGTCCGCCACCGTCGAACGGTAGAAGGCGTGCTCGAAATTGGCCTGCGTGTGCGTACTGCCGAGGAAGTGCTTGCCCGGGCCCGTCTCGCGCAGTGCGTCCATGCCCTGGCCGTTCTCGGACGTGTCGACGCCGTTGAGGAAGGTCTGGACCATGCCGAGCTGGTCGACATCGAGCATGAACTTCTCGTAGCTCATGGTCAGTCCGCCTTCGACCCAGCCCGCCGAGTGCAGGGCAAAGTTCACGCCGGCGAGGCCGGTCGCGACGATCGTGTTGGTCGACTCGGTTGCGGCCTGCGCGTCCGGGATCTTCGACGCGGTCAGCGAGCCGCCGGAGCGGAACGGGACGCCGAGGCGGCGCGCCAGGTTGGCCGCACCGTACAGCACCAGCGCCGGTTCCGGCGTACCGAAGGTCGGTGCGCCCGACTGCATCGACATGGAGCTGGCGAAGGTGCCGAAGACCACCGGGGCGCCCGGCTTCACGAGCTGCGTGAATGCCATGCCCGCCATCGCCTCGGCCAGGATCTGCGTCAGCGTTGCCATGATCGTGACCGGCGACATGGCGCCGGCGAGGATGAACGGCGAGATGATGCAGGCCTGGTTATTCCTTGCGTAGACTCGGGCCGCGCCGAGCATGGTGTCGTCGAAGACCATCGGGGAGTTGGCGTTGATCAGGCTGGCGATCACGCAGTTGTTGGCGACGAACTCCTCGCCGAACACGATCTTCGCCATCTCGACCGTGTCCTGCGCGCGGTCGGGGTGGGTCACCGAGCCCATGAAGCACTTGTCACTGTACTTCAGGTGGCTGTAGACCATGTCCAGGTGGCGTTTATTGACCGGCAGGTCCACGGGCTCGCAGATGGTGCCACCGGAGTGGTGCAGCGAGCGGCTCATGTACGCGAGCTTCACCAGGTTCTGGAAGTCCTCGAGCTTGCCGTAACGACGGCCGTTGTCGAGATCGCGCACGAACGGGCTGCCATAGCCCGGAACGAAGACGGTGTTCTTGCCGCCGATCTGGACGCTGCGCTCGCTGTTGCGAGCATGCTGGGTGAATTCAGACGGCGCGCTGTCCTGGATCAGCTTGCGGGCCATGCCGCGCGGCATGCGGACGCGTTCACCGTCGACCTCGGCCCCGGCGTCACGCCACAGCTGCAGGGCCTCGGGATCATCGCGGAAATCGATCCCGATCTCTTCGAGAACCGTATCCGCGTTCTGCTCGATCGTGCTCAGCGCCTCTTCGGAAAGCGGCTCGTAGTAGGGCACGTTGCGCGTTACGTAGGGCAGCTCGCTGGCCGATGCGGCGCCGGTGCGTGCCGCCTGCCTGGCGGCGCGGCCGCCGCCACCCCTGCGTCGTTTTTCGCTCATTTCCTCGATCTCCCGTTACGGCGCCTGCGGTGGTGACGCGACGCTCTGGCGTGCGTACTGCCCACCGATGGTAGGTGTGGTGAGCGGCCGACGCCAATCGCGGCGCGGCATCAACCCTTGAGTATGCCGCCGCCAGCTCGCCCGGGTCTGGCGCAATGGCGACGTGCAGATTGCCCGAGGCGTCAGAGGCGGCGGTGCAACTGGCTCTCGTAGTGGTCCTTGAGGCGCTGGGTCGCCACCGCGGCGTTGCGCATGAGAATGGAGACGGTCACGGGACCGACGCCGCCGGGAACCGGGGTGATCCAGCCGGCGGTCTGGGCACAGGAATCGTAGTTGCAGTCGCCGACAATGCGCTCGTTGCCCTCGGCATCCCTGACCTGATTGATGCCGATGTCGATCACGGTGGCACCCGGGCGGATCATGTCGCCGTTGAGCAGGTCCGGTTTGCCGACCGCGACGAACACCGCGTCCGCGCGGCGGGAATGCAGTCCCACATCACGGGTCATGTGGTGACAGACCGTGACCGTGGCGCCCTCGGCCATCAACAGGAAGGCGATCGGTTTGCCGACGATCTCCGAGTGGCCGATGATCGTCGCCTCCAGACCCTCCAGCTGGACGCCGGTCCGGCGCAGGAGCTCGACCGAAGCCATCGCGGTACACGGTGCGAGGTCGAGTTCCTGGTAGACGATGTTGCCGATCGAGGTCGGGTGCATGCCCTCGACGTCCTTGAGGGGATCGATGGCGGCCTGCAGCCGCTTGATCGAGAGGCTCGCCGGTACCGGGCGCTGGATGATGATGCCGGTCACCCGCGGATCCGCGTTCAGCGCCCAGATGGCCGCATACAGCTCCTCGGGCGTGATGTCGTCGCGGTACTGCCGTTCTTCGAACTCGATGCCCACCTGCTCGCAGCGCCGGCGCTGGTTACGCACGTAGAACGCCGCGGCCGGGTTGTCGCCGACACTGATCGATACCAGCTTCGGGAACCAGCCCGCCGCCTTGAGGCGGGCGATGCGTTCGCCGACGTCGGTGAGGATTTCCGTGGCCAGTGCGCGGCCGTCGATATCCGTCTCGCCCATAAGAACTCCGATTGGCTAGCCCGTTCTGCGGTGCGCGAGTATAGCGACCGGGATCCCGCGCGTCGCTGGCTGGATCCCGGTCCCGGCGCAGCGGGATCGGCGGGTGACGCATTTTTGAAAATGACCGTCGTTATCGGTCGATGTCGTCGGACGCCGGTTGGCTAGACTGCGCGCCTGCGCGTCCGGTTCCGCCGGGCCGTTGCGTGGTCGCGGGATTTGTGGCGCAACGTCGGCTGTGATTGAATCCCGAGTCTGCCCGCGGGCGCGAAAGGCGGCCGCGCCGCCCAGGCCGTTCGTCGATCGGCGACGCCGTGGGCCCGCGTTGCCGGGTGGACGACGCCCCGGGAGTCACCGCGGCACATTCGAATTCTCAAGGGCCCCGGGCGCCGGTCGGGCATGCGCGCGATCGTATAGCGGCCGGGGCGGCAGCATCCGGTTCCTCAAACCTGCAGGTGTGACATGAAAGTACTTGTACCGGTAAAGCGAGTGGTCGACGCCTACGTCAAGGTGCGCGTCAAGAGTGACGGCTCCGGCGTCGAGACCAACAACATCAAGATGTCGATGAACCCGTTCGACGAGATCGCCGTCGAGCAGGCCGTCCGCCTCAAGGAAGCCGGCACCGCGACCGAGGTCGTGGCCGTGACCATCGGGCCGCAGCAGGCGCAGGAACAGCTGCGCACCGCACTCGCCATGGGTGTCGATCGCGCCATGCACATCGAGGCCGACGCGGGTGTCGAGCCGCTCGCCGTGGCCAAGCTCCTGAGCGCCGTCTGCGACCAGGAATCACCGGACCTGGTCCTGCTGGGCAAACAGGCCATCGACGACGATTCGAACCAGACCGGGCAGATGCTGGCGGCGCTGCGTGGCTGGGCCCAGGGCACGTCGATCTCGAAGCTCGAGCCGGGTGACGGCTCGGTGACGGTAACGCGTGAAGTCGATGGCGGTCTCGAGAGCCTGGAACTGCCGCTGCCGGCGATCGCCACGGTGGATCTGCGGCTCAACGAGCCGCGTTATCCGAAGCTGCCGAACATCATGAAGGCCAAGAAGAAGCCGATCGAGCAGAGCACCGCGGCCGATCTCGGCGTCGATGTCACGCCGCACCTCAAGCAGTTGAAGGTCGAGGAGCCGCCGGCGCGCGCGGGTGGCGTCAAGGTATCGAGCGTCGATGAACTCATCGACAAGCTCCGCAACGAAGCGAAGGTGATCCAATGAGTGCCATTCTGGTTTATGCGGAACACGACCACACCGAGCTGAAGTCGGGCACGCTCTCGGCGATCGCCTGCGCGCGGGAGATCGGCGGTGACATCGATATCCTGGTCACCGGTAACAACTGCGCCGACGCGGCGCAGCACGCGGCTTCGATCGAGGGCGTGCGCAAGGTGCTGCTGGCCGAGGGCGATCACCTTGAGAACCACGTCGCCGAGAACGTCGCCCCGATCATCGAGCGGCTCGCGGGCGATTACGACTACGTGCTGGCCGCGGCCACTACCGGCGGCAAGAACATCATGCCGCGCGTGGCGGCGCGGCTCGATATCCAGCAGATCTCGGATATTTCGGCCGTCGTCTCGGAAGACACCTTCGTGCGGCCGATCTACGCCGGCAACGCCATGGCGACCGTGCAGTCCACCGATGCGACCAAGCTGATCACGGTCCGGGCCACGTCATTCGAGGCGGTCGAACCGGGCGGCGGTTCGGCCAGCGTCGAGTCGATCGACGCCGGCTCGGATGCGGGT
This sequence comes from Halofilum ochraceum, assembly GCF_001614315.2. Taxonomy (NCBI): domain Bacteria; kingdom Pseudomonadati; phylum Pseudomonadota; class Gammaproteobacteria; order Chromatiales; family Ectothiorhodospiraceae; genus Halofilum; species Halofilum ochraceum. The sequence goes on along the minus strand of NZ_LVEG02000016.1, from coordinate 77,644 downwards.
CTCGCCCGGTTCGTCGGCGCCGACCTGTCCGAGTCGGAAGGTCCGGAACTGACCACGGCGCGGATCGTCGTATCCGGTGGCCGTGGTGTGGGCTCGGCCGAGAACTTCCAGCTGATCGAAAGCCTCGCCGGCAAGATGGGCGCCGCCGTCGGTGCGAGCCGGGCCGCGGTCGATGCCGGCTATGTGCCGAACGACTATCAGGTCGGGCAGACCGGCAAGGTGGTGGCACCCGACCTGTACATCGCCGTCGGCATCTCCGGCGCCATCCAGCATATGGCCGGCATGAAGGAGTCCCGGGTGATCGTCGCGATCAACAAGGACTCCGAGGCCCCGATCTTCGAGGTCGCCGATTACGGGCTGGTCGCCGATCTGTTCGAGGCATTGCCGGAACTGGACAAGGCCCTCGACGGGTAGTTCGGCCCCCCGGGGCTTACGGTCTCACCGCCCTGCGCATGACCGATCAGGAAAAGCCGCCTTCCGGGCGGCTTTTTCCTTTTCTCGGGGCGCTGCCGACTGACGGTCACCGCGTCCAGGCCGGTGATGTATAGTGCCCATAGAGTCATTTGCGCCTGATGGGGCGCAGTCGCTAGAGTCGGGCCGCTGATGTGGGGCCACCCGGGAGGTCCGATGACGGACGACAAGGAAGGCGTGGTCGACCTGGGGCGGCTGCGCCGCTCCTGCGCCGGCTGTTCCCTGCGTTCCCTGTGCCTGCCGGCGGGGATATCCGGCAATGATCTGGAGCGCCTTGACGCCGTCGTGCGGTCGCGCCTGCCCCTGAAAACGGGGGACGGTCTCTTCCGGGCAGGAGATACCTTCAGCAATCTGTTCGTCGTTCGGGCCGGCTGTATCCGCACCACCCATCCCGCGACCGACGGCGAGGAGCAGGTGATCGGTTTTCACCTGCCCGGAGAACTGCTCGGCCTCGATGCGATCAGCGATGGTCTCCACCATTGCGATGCCGTCGCCCTGGAACGGACCAATGTCTGCGCCGTGCCGTTCGAACAGCTGGAGGACGTGGCGAGTCATGTCCCGGGGCTGCAGCATCAGATGCTGCGGATCATCAGTCGTGAACTGGTGCAGGACCATCAGCACCTGGTGGCCCTCGGCCGCCGGACCGCGCGGGCCCGTCTGGCCCTGTTCCTGCATAGCCTGAGCGAGCGCCTGCATGTGGCGGGCTACCCCGGTGAGGACTTCCGTCTGCCCATGTCGCGAGACGATATCGCCAGTTATCTGGGGCTCGCCCTGGAGACGGTGTCGCGCCTGCTCGGGCGTCTGTCGGAGGAGGGGGTGATCGCGGTCGAACGGCGGCGGGTACGGGTCCTGGATGCCGGGACGCTGGCGTCGATCGCCGGGGAGCCGGAATCGGCGCGCGGCGGCGGGCGCGGGCTGGGCCGGCAGGCGAACTGATGGAAGCTTAGTAAGCGGCGGCCCGCTCAGCGCTCCGTGTCGTCTTCCTGCCCCATCCGCGCGCGCATGGCGGCGAGCGTCTCATCGCTGACGTGATGCTCCATGCCCTCGGCGTCCTGCAGCGCCGTTTCCTCGGACACGCCCAGCCAACGCAGGAACGCCAGCACGACACTGTGACGCGTGCGTGACGTCTCCGCCATCTCGCGGCCGGCCTCGGTGAGGAAAACGGCGCGATAGGGTTCGCTGGTGACGAGGCCATGCTCGCGCAGCCGCCGGATCATTTTCGCCACCGTCGCCTGACGCACGTCCATGCGCCGGGCAATCTCGACCGCCCGCGCTTCGCCCTTGGCGTCGATCAGGTCCGCGATCAGCTCGACGTAGTCCTCCACAAGTTCCGTTTCATGCGCCTTGCGGACGCGGGCGTGCTGTCGCGCATGGGCCTCGGCCGGCAGCATCTCGCCAGGGTGCTCGGAAGAGCTTACGTGCGACAACGGGCTGCGCTCGTTCATGGGGGTGTCCATTATCGTGCTTGAACGATCGCCGAGCGGCGGGCGGTCGCGGAGTATATCATTCCCGATGATCCGGGCAGGTCCATGAAAGTGTGGCTATTGGCCTGGATTTTGCGTTGCCGGGGACGATAGGAGGCCCGCGATGCTCGTCGCGCGGCCCACATGGTAAACGCGGCGGTTGAGGAGGCGTTTCACGCGTGGATGGAGTAATGGCCCCCGTGGTGGAGGATCTGGTGCGGGCGGTCGGTGAACGCACGGGCTGTGCGGGACTGATATGCGCGGATTCGGGGCGACCCGTGCGCTGGTTCGGGGACTATGACCGCGTGAGCTCGGTCGCACGCACCCGGATCGTGCGACGTGCGCCCGATGAAGGGCACCCGGCCATCGTCATGCTCGCCGATGGCGCGGACGCACCGCCTGGATTCCGATTCGTGGCCATGCAGCCATTGGGTCGGGAACCGGGTTATCGATACGTCCTGTTCGCCGGTGCCGGTTCGCGCTCGGTTCGTTATGACGGGATTCCGACACTTCTTCGATGCGTGACGGCGGCGCTGCGACGCCATCTCGGGCAGTTGGCGCCGACACCGCTCACCGCGGGATCCAACGCAGGGCGCCGCGGGCTGATGATCGCCGATGCGTATTCGTCCGATGCGCCGATCCAGTACGTCAATCGCACCTTCTGCCGCATCAGTGGCTACAGCCCCGGTGAGATCATCGGCCGCAACGCGCGCTTCCTGCAGGGCGACGATCGCGACCAGCCCGCGCGTTGGCGTCTGGCCGGGGCGCTCGCGCGGGGCGAGCCCTGCACGGTGGTGCTCCGCAATTTTCGGCGCGACGGCAGCGCGTTCGATAATCGGATCGAGGTTACGCCGGTCCCGGGTGTGGATGAGCGGGTCACCCACACCGTTGCCGTGACGTCGGATCTCTCGCAACGGCAGTATCGGTCGACCGCGGTACCGGAGCGGGATGCGGCGGAATTCCTCTTTGCGCTCGAGATGTCGCCCGTAGGCAAGCTCGTGATTCACGGTCACACGGGGCGCGCCTGTTTCGCGAATCCGGAGGCCGGCCGGATGTTCGGGGGGCGCGCCGATGATCTGATCGGCCGCGAGATGGGGTTGCTGCCACTGACGGACGGCCCCGTCCGTTTGCCGGGACCGGATCCGACCATCAAAGGCGGGTTGCCGGTGGAAATGACGGTCAAGCCGACCGTCTGGGGCCGCAATCCCGCCTGGCTGATCACGCTGTTCGACGTGATGCAATCGCACCGCATCGTGGCGCCAACGGAACGGGGCGAGCTTGGTCTGGAACACTACCCCGGACCGGTTCTGCAGTCCCGCGCCGATGGCTCGATCGCGTGGGTGAGCCAGGCGGCCGCCGATCTGCTGGGGTACTCGCGTGAAGAGATGCTGCAGCTGTCCACCGGCGCCCTCGATGCCGGTGGCCTGGTCGACCGGGATGCCTGGGCGCGCAACTGGGCGTTCGTTCGCCTGCAGCGCTCGGTCACGGTCGAAACCCGGTTGGTGCGGCGCGATGGCTGGGCGTTCCCGGCCGTTCTGGATGTCCAGCACGTCGACCATGACGGCGAAGAAACGCACGTCGTGTTCATCCGCAATGTTCAGGAAGCCTGAGACAGGCGGGTATCACGATCGACCGACCGACACGGACTGATCGCGAGCAAGCTCGCTCCTACAGGTGTAACTCACGGCGTGGTCGCAGGATTCATGTAGGAGCGAGCTTGCTCGCGATCGTTTGCCGGCGGTAAACGCGCGGACAGGATGCCCGGCTACATATTCGGGTAGTTCGGTCCGCCGCCGCCTTCCGGCGCGATCCAGTGGATGTTCTGCGAAGGATCCTTGATGTCGCAGGTCTTGCAGTGGATGCAGTTCTGGGCGTTGATCTGCAGCCGCGGATTCGAGCCATCGTCGTCACGTACGATCTCGTACACGCCCGCCGGGCAATAGCGCTGCTCCGGGGCGTCGTAGTACGCGAGGTTGTAGTTCACCGGAATCGAGTCGTCCTTGAGGGTCAGGTGAACCGGCTGGTCTTCCTCGTGGAACGTGTTCGTGAGATACACGCTCGAGTTCAGATCGAAACTGACGATGCCGTCCGGCTTGGGATACTCGATTTTCGGCATCCGCTCCGCCGGTTTCAGGGTCTCGTGGTCCGCGTGTTTGTGGTGCAGGGTCCAGGGCAGTTTGCCGCGGAAGATCTTCAGATCCAGGCCGCTGTAGAGCGACCCCAGCACCATGCCGAAATTCGATGCCGCCGGGCGGAAGTTGCGGGCCTCGTGCAACTCCTTCCAGACCCATGAGTTGCGGTAACGCTCTTCATAGCCCGTCAGCGTGGCCGGCGCGTTCTCGCCCTGGGCCAGCGCCTCGGCGATGCTCTCCGCGGCCATCATGCCGGTCTTCATGGCGGTATGGTTGCCCTTGATCTTGGGCACGTTGAGGAAGCCGGCCGAGCAGCCGATCAGGGCGCCGCCGGGGAAGACCAGTCTGGGTACGGATTGCAGCCCGCCCTCGTTCAGTGCGCGTGCGCCATAGCTCACGCGGCGCCCGCCTTCGAGCGTCTCCCGGATCGCCGGGTGGGTCTTGAAGCGCTGGAACTCCTTGAACGGATACATATGCGGGTTCTGGTAGTCGAGCCCGATCACGTAACCGACATACACCTGGTTGTCCTCCAGGTGATACAGGAACGACCCGCCCCAGGTCTTCGTGTCCATCGGCCAGCCGGCGGTATGGATCACCGTGCCCTGCTTATGCTTGGCGGGATCGATCTCCCAGAGTTCCTTGATGCCGATCCCGTAGGTCTGTGGGTCGCGATCTTCGCGCAGGCCGAATTGTTCGATCAGCTGCTTGCTGATATGGCCGCGGCAGCCCTCGGCGAACAGCGTGTACTTCGCATGCAGTTCAATGCCGGGCTCGAACGAATCCTTCTGCTGCCACTCGCGGCCGATCCCCATATCGCCGGTGCGCACGCCCTTGATGCTGCCGTCGTCGTGAAGCAGGGCCTCCTGGGCGGCGAAGCCGGGGTAGATCTCGGCCCCCAGCGCCTCGGCCTGCTCGCCCAGCCAGCGGCAGACGTTGCCCATCGAGACGACATAGTTGCCCTCGTTGTGCATCTGCCGCGGCAACAGGGAGATCGGCACGTTGATGGCCGACTGCTTGCCCAGGACCATGAACTTCTCGTCCGTCACCGGTGAATGCAGCGGCGCACCTTTCTCTTTCCAGTCCGGGATGAGTTCGTTCAGCGCGGTCGGTTCGAGGACTGCACCGGAGAGGATATGGGCGCCCACCTCGGAACCTTTCTCCAGCACCGCGACGCTGATCTCGTTGCCGGTCTCTTCGGCGAGCTGGCACAGCCGGATCGCCGCGGACAGGCCGGACGGGCCCGCGCCGACGATCACGACATCGTATTCCATGGCTTCACGTTCGACTTCCATCGTGAGTACTCCTCGGCCGGATCGGGCCGGAAACAGCGTATGGGGAGCGCGGGCGGCCGATCGCCGCACCGGGGCTGGATTTTGGGTCAGATTCTGCCCTGGCACCGGTAGCGCCACAAGGGAACACGTGGTCAGTGGCCCGCTCGGGAGATGCGTATGGCGCCCATGGAATCGCCGCTTATCCGCCTGCGCCGTGCTCCTCGATTATGATTTTTCACGCCCGGTGATCCGCTACAATGATCGGCTGGTTGATCGAGGAGAGTTGGATGTCCGACCCACTGCACGACCTGCTCCAGGAGCGCGGTGTACTGCTCGCCGATGGCGCGACCGGTACCAATCTGTTCGCCCTCGGGCTGCAGACCGGCGAACCGCCGGAACTCTGGAATATCGATCAACCGGAGCAGGTCAAAGCGCACTACCGCAGTTTCGTCGACGCGGGTTCCGACGTGTTCCTGACCAACTCCTTCGGTGGCACGAGTTATCGCCTCAAGCTGCACGGGGACGAGGACCGTGTCGCCGAGATCAACGAGGCGGCGGCGCGCCTCGCCCGCGAGGTCGCGGATGAGTCCGGGCGCAGGGTGCTGGTGGGCGGCAGCATGGGGCCGACCGGCGAGCTGTTCGAGCCGCTGGGCGCGCTGACGCATGAACTCGCCGTTGAGGCCTTCCGCGAACAGGCCGAGGCGCTGGCCCGCGGTGGCGTCGACGTGCTCTGGATCGAAACGCTGTCCGCGCGCGAAGAGGTCGATGCCGCGATCGAGGCGGCGCGTTCAACCGGCCTGCCGGTCGTGTGCACGGTCAGTTTCGATACCAACGGCCGCACGATGATGGGGATCACGCCGCACGCCTTTGCCGATCATTGCGCCCACGGCGAGCACGCACCGACCGCCTTCGGTTCCAACTGCGGCGTCGGTGCTTCGGAATTGCTGATCGCGATCGTGAACATGCGCGACGCGGCGGATCCGGAGTCGCTGCTGATCGCCAAGGCGAACTGCGGCATCCCCGAGTGGCACGGCGATCGGATCGTCTACAACGGGACCCCGGAGCTGATGGCCGAATACGCGGTCCTCGCGCGCGATGCCGGCGTATCGATCGTCGGCGGCTGCTGCGGCACGACGCCCGAGCACATCCGGGCCATGCGCACGGCGCTCGATACGCGCGAGCGCGGCCCGGTGCCGGACATCGACACGATCACTGCGCGTCTGGGCGAGGTCTCTACCGGTGCCCGGGCGCAGTACGGCGGCGACCTGGATCCGGGCGCCGGTGCGACCGGCCACGGCGCCTCGGGCGGCCGCGGGCAGCGTCGCCGCCGCGGCCGCGCGGAGTCCTGATATGGCCACCGAATCCCCCGCCAACCGGCTCCGCGCCCGGCTGCACGAAGATCGCCTGCTGCAGATGCCCGGGGCATTCGACGGCATGTCGGCGCGCCTGATCGAGGAGGCCGGTTTCCCGTTGGCGTTCATGAGCGGCTTCGCCGTCTCGGCCTCGCATCTCGCCGGTCCGGACGCGGGCTTGATGTCGCTCGGCGAGATGCTCGATCGCGGCCGCGAGATCTGCGCGGCTACGAACCTGCCCGTGATCGGCGATGGCGATACCGGCTTCGGCAACGCCGTGAGTGTCCGCCGTACCGTGCAGGCGTACGCCCATGCCGGTTTCGCCTGCATCATGCTCGAGGACCAGGTGAGCCCGAAGCGCTGCGGCCACACCCAGGGCAAGCAGGTCGTGCCGCGCGCCGAGGCCGAGACGCGGCTGCAGGCCGCGCTTGATGCGCGTGACGAAGGCGCCGATATCCTGATCATGGCGCGCACCGACGCCCGCGGTCCGCTGGGTCTCGAGGAGGCGATCGACCGGGCCCGGCGGTTCGCCGAGATGGGCGCGGACATCACCTTCCTCGAGGCGCCGGAGGATGAGTCCGAGATGGCCGCGTACTGCGATGCCGTGCCCGGCCCGAAGATGGCCAACATGATCGAGCACGGCCGGACCCCGGTGTTGCCGCCTGAGCGGCTGCAGGCGCTGGGCTATCGCATCGCCGTGTATCCGCTGACCCAGCTTTCGGCCGCGATCCGCGCGATGCGGCTCAGCCTGGCGGAGATCGGCGCGGGCGAGACCCCGAGCGGGGTGCTCGATTTCGCGGATCTGACCGAGGCCGTCGGGTTCGGCCGGTACCACGCGCTCGCGGATCGCTACGGCGACTGATCGGGGGCTGACCGGGACTGCCGCATGATCGCCCTGTTCACCGATTTCGGCTGGTCCGGACCGTATGTCGGGCAGATGCACGCCGTGCTCGCGCGCGCCGGCGTCACCGATCCGGTCATCGATCTCATGCATGACGCGCCCGCGTTCGATCCGCTGGCGTCGGCGCACCTGCTGGCCGCGCTGGTCCCATCGATGCCCGCCGGGACGGTCTTCGTGGGCGTGATCGATCCGGGCGTCGGGACGGCGCGTGCGCCGGTCGTCGTGGAGGCCGATGGGCAATGGTTTGTCGGCCCGGACAATGGTCTGTTCGACGTCGTCTCCGCCCGCGCGACGGACACCCGCCGGTGGCGCATCACGCGCGCCCCCGAACGGCAATCGGTCACCTTCCACGGTCGCGATCTGTTCGCGCCGGTGGCCGCCGAGATCGCGCAGGGGGGCTCGGTACCCGGCCGCGCGCTGCCGTTGACCGAATACCCGGACGACACCGCGGCGGACCGCGAGGCGATCATCTATATTGACGCCTTCGGCAATGCGGTTACGGGGCTGCGTCCGCCCCGTAACCGGATTGTGCCCGTGCTCAACGTGGCCGGGCGCTGTCTCTCGCATCGGCGTACGTTCGCGGACGCGGCGCCGGGGGAAGCCCTCTGGCTGGTCAATTCCATGGACCTGGTCGAGATCGCCGTCAATCGCGGCAGCGCGGCCGAGATGTTCGGTCTGAGCGTCGGGTCACGTGTCACCTGGGGCGTAAACTGACATGAAAGAGGATGGGGCGTACGAGTTCGACTGGCAGGCCTGGCGGCGCGAGGTCCGACGGGATCGCATCGACACCCGCGAGGCCCTGGACGCGAAGGACCGGGCCGCGCGCAACCAGCGGATCGACGACTGGCTGCGCGCCGGCTTTGGTGCGCTGGGTGGCCTCTGCATCGGTTTCTGCTGGCCGTTCCGCGGCGAGCCCGACGCCCGCTTCGCCGTCCGCCGCTGGCGCGCGGTCGGTTCGGACGCGGCCCTGCCGGTCGTGGTCGCGCCGCGCACGCCGCTGGTATTCCGCCACTGGTGGCCCGGCGCCCCGATGGAGGCGGGCGTGTATGACATCCCGTACCCCGTCGATACCCCGGAACGAATCCCGCAGGCCGCGTTGGTCCCGGTCGTCGGCTTCGACCCGGAGGGCTATCGCCTTGGCTACGGCGGCGGCTACTTCGACCGCACCCTGGCGGCCATGGAGACCAAACCGATCAGCGTCGGCCTCGGTCATGAAGTCGCGCGCCTCGAGACCATCCACCCGCAACCCCACGACATCCCCTTCGACTACATGGTCACCGAAACCGGCATCGCCGCCCGCATCGATGGCCAACTCCACGAACTCACCCCCGAAGAAACCGACACCCACGTCCGCCGGCTGATCGCTGAACGGGGATTCGTCGCCGCTGAATAAAAGGCGGGAACCACGAATGAACACGAATGGACACGAATGCTGCCGCAGGGCTCGTCGAGCGCGCGGGAGCTTCGCTGTGACGCTGCGGGGGATTTTGCCTGTTCTGATAACCAAAAAATGAACAAAAGATATACAAAAAATAGTAATGCGCTGGATTTGAGGCTGAAGTCACGGCCAGCGATCAACTATTTTTCGTCGATTTTTCGTTCATTTTTGGGTTATGCAGTTTGCGCGTCATACACAACGCCATAACAGCGAAGCTCCCTGAAACTTGATAAACCCTGCGGCAGCATTCGTGTCCATTCGTGTTCATTCGTGGTTCTTTCTTTCTCCCCCGGTCAGTCGCTGGCACGAGCCAGGATGCGGTCGAGTACGCGGGTCGGGAGGACGCGGCGCAGGGCGGCGAAGAGGTAAGTGGGGAAGGTGACCGGGTAGCGTCGTTGCGGCCAGCGGCTTTCCAGGGCGTGGACGAGGCGTTTCTGGACGGCTTCGGGGCCAAGCGTGAACGGCGTGGGCTTCTGGGGACGCCGCCGCCGGTCCTCCATGCGCTCGTAGTGGGCGTGATGGACACTGCGGTCGCTGTCGATGCGGCGATCGAACGCCTCGAGGGCGTTGTCACGGAATCGGCTGGTGATCGGCCCCGGTTCGATCAGGCTGACGTGGACGCCGCTGCCGGCCAGTTCCAGGCGCATCGTGTCGGTCAGGCCCTCGATCGCGAACTTGCTGGCGTTGTAGGCGCCGCGCCACTTCAGCGCCACCAGCCCGAGCACCGACGAGTTCTGCACGATCCGCCCGTGCCCCTGCGCCCGCATGGTCGGCAAGACGCGATTGGTCAGCTCCAGCCAGCCGAACACGTTGGTCTCGAACTGCGCCCTGAGCGTGTTGCGCGAGAGGTCCTCGACCGCGCCGGGCTGGCCATAGGCGCCGTTGTTGAACAGCGCGTCGAGCGAGCCACCGGTGCGTGCCAGAACCTCGTCGAACGCGACATGGATACTCCATGAGTCGTTGAGGTCGAGCACCAGCGACTCCAGCCCTTCACTTTCGAGTCGCGCGACATCGTCGGGGTCCCGCGCCGTGGCGAACACCCGCCAACCGCGCTCCGCCATCGCATGTGCGCAGTGATACCCGATCCCACTCGAGCAACCGGTAATCAGCAGGGTTCGAGGTGATGCCATGGGCTGGACTCCTTTCGGTACCGGGAAAGGGTAGCGCTGGTGCGGTGCAGACGCGAACCGTGGATTCTGGTTCTCGCCAAGGCGCCAAGGACGCCAAGGGACGCGAAGAAAAACTGTAGGAGCGAGCTTGCTCGCGATGATGCTGGCAACGCGGTGCTTGCCTGCGGCGGCCGGTGTAGAGGCCGTGGGGTCTGCAAGGATGCTCTAAAAGCCGAGGCGCAATACGGGCACAATCGCGAGCAAGCTCGCTCCTGCAATGCCGCGGTATTCTTTGCGTTCCTTCGCGCCCTTGGCGTCTTGGCGAGAACCCAAACCCACGCCGGATCAACCCCCAGTCCCGGATTCGGCCGCCAGAACCCCCGCCGGAATTGCGGTGACGGCGGCAAGCCGGTACCCTTCCGCACCCTCCGTCAGACCCCGCGAACAGGGCCCAGTACCATGCGCAGCCATCTCTGCGGCACGCTCGACAGCGCCGCCATCGACTCGACCGTTGAACTCTCCGGCTGGATCCACCGCCGCCGCGACCACGGCGGGGTCATCTTCGTCGATCTGCGCGATCACACGGGGCTGATCCAGGTCGTGTTCGATCCCGACCGGGCGGACATCTTCCGCATCGCCGAGCAGATCCGCAGCGAGTACGTCATCCACGTCAAAGGCCAGGTGCGCGCGCGGCCGGCGGGGACCGAGAATCCGGACCTGACCACGGGCTCGATCGAGGTGCTGGGCACGGAGCTGGAGGTCGTGAACCGGGCGAAGACGCCCCCGTTCCAGCTCGACGAATGGGATGTCGGCGAGGAACACCGGCTGAAGTACCGCTACGTCGACCTGCGCCGCCCGGAGATGCAGCAGAAGCTGCGCCTGCGCGCCGCGATCACCTCGCGCATCCGGCGCTTCGTCGAGGACGACGGGTTCATCGATATCGAGACGCCGATGCTCACGCGGGCGACCCCCGAGGGCGCGCGCGACTACCTCGTGCCGAGCCGGACCCACGCGGGTTCCTTCTTCGCGCTGCCGCAGTCCCCGCAGCTGTTCAAGCAGTTGCTGATGGTCAGCGGCATGGACCGCTACTACCAGATCACGCGCTGCTTCCGCGACGAGGACCTGCGCGCCGACCGTCAGCCCGAATTCACCCAGCTCGATATGGAGATGGCGTTCGTCGAGGAAGACGACGTCATGAATATGGCCGAGCGGATGATGCGCGATCTGTTCACGCATGTGCTGGAGGAGCCGCTGCCCGATCCGTTCCCGCGCATGACCTACAAGGAGGCGATGCACCGCTTCGGCTCCGACAAACCGGACCTGCGCATCCCGCTCGAACTGATCGAGGTCGCGGGCCTGATGACGGACGTGGACTTCAAGGTCTTCTCCGGCCCGGCGAACGACCCGGATGGCCGCGTGGCTGCCCTGTGCGTGCCCGGTGGCGCGGCCATGACGCGCAAGGAGATCGACGAGTACACCGAGTTCGTGGGCCGCTATGGCGCGAAGGGCCTCGCCTACATCAAGGTCAATGAGCGGGGGCAGGGCCGCGAGGGCCTGCAGTCGCCGATCCTGAAGTTCCTGCCGGACGACGTCATCGAGACGCTGCTGGAGCACACCGCGGCGACCGGCGGCGACCTGATCTTCTTCGGTGCCGACAAGGCGCGGATCGTCAATGACGCGCTGGGTGCGCTGCGCGTGAAGATCGGTCACGACCGCGGCTTCGTGCAGCGCGCGTGGTGCCCGCTGTGGGTGGTCGACTTCCCGATGTTCGAGTGGGACGACAGCGCCAACGCCTGGACACCGCTGCACCACCCGTTCACCGCGCCCGCCGTCGACAATCCCGACGAACTGCGCGCGCATCCGAAGCAGGCGCTCTCGCGCGCCTACGACATGGTGCTCAATGGCACGGAACTGGGCGGCGGCTCGATCCGTATCCATGACCGCGGCCTGCAGGAAGCGGCGCTCGAGGTGCTGGGGATCGGCCTCGACAGCGCGCGCGAACAGTTCGGCTTCCTGCTCGATGCGCTCGAGTACGGCGCACCGCCGCACGGTGGCATCGCCTTCGGCCTCGATCGCCTGGTCATGCTCATGACCGGGGCGGCGTCGATCCGCGACGTCATGGCCTTCCCGAAGACGCAGACCGCGAGCTGCCCGCTGACCGCGGCGCCTTCCACGGTCAACGAGGCGCAGCTGCGCGAACTCGGTATCCGCCTGCGCGGCAAGGCTGCCGAGCGAGCTGGGGGGCAGGGCTAAGGCCTTCTTGCCCGGATGTTCGGTTGATGGTTCTCGCCAAGGCGCGGAGGACGCCAAGGAACGCCAAGAACGGCACAACATTGTAGGAGCGAGCTTGCTCGCGATTGTGCCTGCAACGCGGTTCGTGCCTGCAGCGACGAGTGGAGAAGCCTCGGGAGCCTGATGGGACTCCCCGAAAGCCGATGCGCAATGCGCGCACAATCGCGAGCAAGCTCGCTCCTACAGGCTCGCGGTTTTCTTCGCGTCCCCTGGCGCCCTCCGCGCCTTGGCGAGAACCCACGAAACCCACTCGATCCGGCACAATGCGCTGGTCGCTGACCCGGCGCGCCAGGGAACGGTCACCCCGTGAACTTCAAACGCCCCGAATCCGTCCTTGTCCTGGTGCACACCGCCGATGGCGAGGTGCTGCTGCTGCGGCGTGCGGATCGCGAGGATTTCTGGCAGTCGGTCACCGGCAGCCTCGAACCCGGCGAGGCGCCGATCGAGGCCGCGCGGCGTGAACTGGCGGAAGAGACGGGCCTCGATGGCAGCGGCATTGTCGACTGCCACCGGCGGCGGCGATTCCCCATCGCCCCCGAATGGCGCGACCGTTACGCCCCCGAAGTCACCCATAACCTCGAGCATGAATTCCGCCTGGGCGTCGGTGTCCGCTGCCGGCCCCGACTCGATCCCGCCGAGCACGACCGTCATGTCTGGCTCGATATCCCCGACGCGGCGGAAAGGGCGACTTCCTGGGCCAACCGGGCGGCGATCCGGTCGCTGGACAGCGACCCCGCCCAGACGACCGTCGTGCTGGTCCATGGCCTCTGGATCGGCCCGCATTCCATGCGCCTGCTGGCGCGGCGGTTGCGGGCTGCCGGTTTCGGCGTGGCGATCTTCGGCTGGCACACGACGAAGGAATCGCCGGCCGCCGCGGCCGAAAGGCTCGGGGCCGAGGTCGACAGGCTTGACGGTCGGGTCGTGCACTTCGTCGGCCACAGCCTCGGTGGCTTCGTGCTCGCACAACTCCTCGGCGCGTATCGCCCTGCGCGCGCGGGGCGGGCGGTGCTGCTGGGGAGCCCACTGCAGGGCGCTACCGCCGCCGACCACCTTGAACATCGAGGCCTGGGGCAGACGCTCGGCGCGGCGGGCAAACCGCTGACCGAGGGGGCCGATCACTGGCCACGGGATATTCCGGTCGCGCGGATCGCCGGCGTCCGCGCCTGCGGACCGGGGCGGCTCCTCGGGCGCCTGCCTGGGCCCAATGACGGAACGGTTGCTCTCGAAGACATCCGGGGCCCGGGCGGACCCGTGCGTCTCGCGCGGACCACGCACCTGGGCCTGCTGCTCTCACGGCGGGTAGCCCGAATGACCGCCGTCTACCTGCGCGACGGTGTCCTGCCGTCACATCGCGAGGGCACTGCGTAGCGCCCGCCGCGGGCGCCACCCTCGTATGTCGGGGTTGGCTCCGAGTGCGCGCTGAGGTCCGGGCGTAGGCCGGCTTTTGCCGGCAGGCAACAGCCGGCGTGCGCGTGCACGGCCCGAGGTGCCGCCCTCGACGACTGATCCGCCGGCTGGCTCCTGCCGCGTCGCCTTCGGCTCCTCGCAGCGATGCCTTCGGTCGCAAGCCGGCCTACGGTGAATGGTGCCGATCGGGACGCTCATCACGAGGGTTTCGTCCCGCCGCGCGGCTGCTCGCGCGATGGCCGGCCTGCTACACTGATCGACCCCGATCCCGAAGAGGTTTGCGCGGAATGGCCGGACACAGCAAGTGGGCGAACATCAAGCACAAGAAGGCCGCGGAAGACAAGAAACGCGGCAAGATCTTCTCGCGCCTGAGCCGCGAGATCATGGTGGCCGCACGCACCGGTAGTCCCGACCCCGACTGGAATCCGCGCCTGCGCCTGGCGATCGACAAGGCCTACGCGGCCAACATGCCCAAGGACAACGTCGAGCGGGTGCGCCAGAAGGGCGCCGGCGAGCTCGAGGGAGAGGCCTACGAAGAGGCGCGCTTCGAGGGCTACGGTCCGGGCGGTGCGGCCATCATGGTCGACTGCATGACCGACAACCGCAACCGCACCGTGGCCGAGGTACGGCATGCGTTCTCGAAGCACGGCGGCAATCTGGGTACGGATGGTTCGGTGTCTTTCCTGTTCACCTATACCGGCGTGATCAGCTATCCGGCGGGGACCGACGAGGACGCACTGATGGAGGCCGCGCTGGAGGCGGGCGCCGACGAACTCGAGACGAACGACGACGGCTCGATGGACGTCCTTGTCGACCCCGAGTCGTTCTCGGCGGTGCGGGATGGCCTGATCGAGGCCGGGCTCGAACCCGAGGCGGCCGAGGTGACCATGCGCCCGCAGAATACGGCCGAACTGACCGGCGAGGACGCCGAGCGCACGCTCAAGCTGCTCGAGATGCTGGATGACCTCGACGACGTCCAGAACGTCTACACGAACGCCTCGTTCGCGGACGAATCCGTCGCCGCGACTGGCTGAACGGGCGAACCGCGCGTGGCCGAATCCGTTCGCATTATCGGTATCGATCCCGGTTCGGTCACGACCGGGTGGGGCGTGATCGACAGCGATGGCCGCAGCAGCCACCACGTCGCCCACGGCGCCATCGCCACGGGCAGTGGTTCGCTGCCCGAGCGCCTGGGCGTGATCCAGCGCGAGGTCGCCGCCGTAATCCTGGAACACGGGCCCGCCGAGATGGGTATCGAGGAGGTGTTCGTCGCCCGCAACGCCATGTCCGCGCTCAAGCTCGGCCAGGCGCGCGGCGCCGCGATCTGTGCCGGCGTCGCCGCGGAGCTGCCGGTGGGCGAGTATCCGGCGCGGCTGGTCAAACAGACGCTGGTCGGCGTCGGCGGCGCCGGCAAGGAGCAGGTGCAGCACATGGTCAAGGTGCTGCTCGGCCTCAACGGCAAACTGCAGGCGGATGCGGCCGATGCGCTCGGCATCGCGCTCTGCCACGCCCATGCACGCACGCGTCCGGCCCCGGTGCTCAACGCCGGCCGCCGACGCAAATCGGTACGCTGGAAATGATCGGCAGACTCCGCGGCACGCTGGTGTCGAAACAGCCTCCGGGCCTGATGATCGACGTCGGCGGCGTCGGCTATGAACTCGAGGCGCCGCTGTCCACGTTCTACGACCTGCCGGCGGTGGGGGAGACGGTCACGCTGTTCACCCATCACGTCGTGCGCGAGGATGCGCAGCTTCTGTTCGCCTTCGCGCGCGAGTCCGAACGGCGTCTGTTCCGCGCACTGCTCAAGGTCTCCGGCGTGGGCGCCAAGATGGCGCTGGCGGTCCTGTCCGGCATGAGCGCGGACGCCTTCGCGCGCTGCATCGAGACCGACGATGTCACGGCCCTGACGAAGCTGCCGGGCATCGGCAAGAAGACGGCCGAGCGCCTGATCGTCGAGATGCGCGATCGCCTCAGCGATACCGATCTGCGTGACGCGCTGCCCGCCGCGGCGGGCCAGGCCCCGGCGGCCGACGGCGACGCGCCGGCCGATCCGGTGAACGACGCCGCCAGCGCGCTGGTGGCACTGGGGTACCGCCAGGCGGAAGCGGCGAAGATGATCCGGGGGATCGACACCAACGGTCTGTCCACGGAGGACATCATCCGCCGTGCCCTCCAGGCGGCGGCGCGTTGAGGGGGAGGCGTCGGCTCTACTCCATGGTCATGCTGGTGGTGGCCGGCTTCGCGCTGGTCGCACTGCCGTTGCTGGTGGCCGTGGTCGGTGGCTCGGTCTACCTGGATCGCCTGACACGGCGCAGCGAGCAGCTGGTTCGTGATGGCGTCATGCTGTCGCGCCAGGGGCAGACGCTGGAGACGCAGCTTCTGCAGATGGAACGCAACGCCCGCCAGTACCGGATCCTCGGACGCGACGAGCTGGTGGGTCTCTACCAGGAGCGCCACACGCAACTCACGGAGACGCTGGATTCGCTGGGCTCCGTGAGCCTCGATCCAGGGGCCGCGGACGCACGCATGGAACTCCGGGGCATAGCGGAGTCGGTGTCGGGCGCCATCGCCGAGGCGGACCCGTCGAGCGAATCGCTGGTCGCGGCACTGGAACGATTCGCCCGCATGCGGGACCTGGCCACGGGGATCGCCCGCGCCGCCGATACCGCGATCCGCGCGGAACTCGATGCGCTGGAGCGCCAGTCGGCCCGGGTGCGCGAGTTCCTGTTCTGGCTGACGGTCACCCTGGTCCCGATCACGCTGGCCCTCACCGCGCTTTTCGCCTGGCTGATCCTGCGGCCGATCGGGCGCCTGGGTCGCGCGATCCGCAGTCTCGGTGCGGTCGAGCCGCCGGCGCCCATCGCCGTCGGTGGGCCGCCGGAGATCCGCGATCTGGGCGAAGAACTCGAGCGCCTGCGGGTGCGTCTGGATCGCTCGGAGGCGGAGAAGAACCGTTTCCTGCGGCACATGTCGCACGAACTGAAGACCCCGTTGTCGGCGATCCGCGAGGGCACGGAGCTGATCGCCGATGGCTCGGTCGGCGTGGACACCCCGGCGCACCGCGAGATCGTCGACATCCTGCGCAGCTCCAGTGTCGAACTCCAGCAGCTGATCGAGAACCTGCTGGTCCTGAGTGCCCGGGACCTGTCCCGCAAACCGGAGCACATCGATCCGGCCGCCCTCATCGACGAGGCCATCTCACGCCATCGGCTCGCCATCAGCAGTGCCCGGCTCGAGGTGGAGCGTCAGGTCGACGGGCGCGGCTTCGACGGCTTCCGCTCCGTGCTGCAGAGCGCGGTATCGAATCTGATCGGCAACGCCATCCGTTTCTCGCCCGAGGGGGGAGCGCTCTACGTGCGGGCCAGGCGGCGCGGCCAGCGCCTGATCATCGAGGTCGCCGACGAGGGGCCGGGAATCCCGGCCGCTGAACGGCCCCATGTCTTCGAGCCTTTTTTCCAGGGCGAGGCGTCGCCCCAGGGGCACGTACGCGGGACCGGTGTCGGCCTGTCGGTCGTGCGCGACTGTGTCCGGGCACACGATGGGCGGGTCGAAATTGTTGACGGCGAGTATCCCGGGGCCCATATCCGTATAACACTGCACGCCCAGCAACGGCCACGTATCGGGGGAATCGAATGAAGGCAGGGCCCATGCTGGTCATCGCGGTGGTTGCGCTGACGGGCTGCGTCCGTTTCGGCGCGGAGCAGTCCATCCGCAACGACACGCGATCGGATCCGCGTGTGGCGGAGTTGCTGTATTTCGCGGATCGCCTCGCGGTCGCCCCGGCGGACGAACTGGCCACCATGCCGGCGCGGCGGCCGGCGCCGCTCGACGAGCCGGGCGCGCTGCTGCGTCATGCCATGTGGCTGGCCACCCCGGGGCACGAGGGCCATGATCCGTCTGGCGCCCGTGACGCGCTGGAGGCCCTGGCGACCCGCTCGACCGCGCTCGATGCGCCGACGCGTGCGCTGGTCCGCCTGCACCTGCGCCACCTGCGTACGCAGCTGGAACTGCGGCAGGAGACGGTGGGCCTGGCCGCCCAAAATCGCCAGCTGCAGCAGCAGATCCAGGAACTGACGGCGCTGGAGCGGCAGATGGGGGGCAATGGCCCGGATGGAGAACAGGGCGACTCCGGCCGCGGGGCCGGTGGTGGTGGCTCGACTGGCACTGAAGGGGGCAGCGAATGAAAGCGGGACACATCCTGGTCGTCGATGACGACCCCTCGCTGCTGCGCCTGCTCGACATCCGGTTGCAGTCGGCGGGTTACACCGTCCAGACCGCTGATTCGGCCAACGCGGCGTTGGCCCGCGTGGAGCAATCGGTGCCCGATGCCGTGATCACCGATCTGCGCATGGACGGTATGGACGGCCTGGGTCTGCTGCGGGAACTGCAGCGCCGACAGCCGGGTGTGCCGGTCCTGTTGTTGACCGCGCACGGGACGATCCCCGACGCCGTCAGCGCGACCCAGCATGGCGCGGTTGCCTTCCTCACGAAGCCGGTCGACCGCGAAGAGTTGATGTCCGAACTCGAGCGGGCCCTGAATCTGACCGCTCACGCCGACGTACCCGATGACTGGCGCTCGGGGATGGTCACCCGCAGTCCGCGCATGGAGGAACTGCTGGAGCAGGCACGTCGTGTCGCGGCCACCGGCACCAGCGTCCTCATCCGGGGCGAGAGCGGGACCGGCAAGGAACTGCTGGCGCGCGCCATGCATCGCGCGAGCCCGCGGCGCGACGGACCCTTCGTGGCCATCAACTGCGGCGCCATGCCCGAGGGCCTGCTGGAATCCGAACTGATGGGGCATGAACGCGGTGCGTTCACCGGCGCTCAGCAGGCCACGACCGGCCTGATCCGTTCGGCCGACGGTGGCACCCTCCTGCTGGACGAGATCGGCGATATGCCGCTGCCCCTGCAGGTCAAGCTGTTACGGGTCCTGCAGGAACGGCGCGTGCGTCCGGTCGGCGGCACGCGCGATTTCCCGGTCGACGTGCGCATCCTGTCGGCCACCCACCGCCAGCTCAGTGAGGCGATCGCCGCCGGCGAGTTCCGCGAAGACCTGTTCTACCGCCTGAACGTGATCGAGCTGCAGCTGCCACCGCTGCGCGAACGACCCGAAGACATCCCCCTGCTCATCAACCGGCGCCTGCGCGCGCTGGCCGAGCGCGACCGGGAGCGGGTCAAGGTCTATGCGCCCGAGGCGATGGAACGCATGGTCGCCGCGCGCTGGCCGGGCAACGTGCGCCAGCTCGACAATGTCGTCGAGCAGCACGTCGCCCTCGCGCCGGGGACGGTAATCACCGCCGAGCAGGTACGGCGGAGCCTCGGCGATGAGGTTACCGCGTTCCCCTCGGTCGCCGATGCCCGGGCCCAGTTCACGCGCGATTACCTCGTACGCCTGCTGAAACTGACCGAGGGCAATGTCAGCGAGGCCGCCCGCGTGGCCCAGCGCAACCGGTCGGAGTTCTACAAACTGCTCTCGCGTCACGACATCGACCCGGGTGATTTCAAGAGCGCCGGCTGATCCATGGGATGGATCGCGGGGGTGATGTCGGCGGCAGACGACAGCTTTCGCGTCCCGCGCCCGCGGGGTGGTTCATGCAGTTGTCGCTCGAGCGGTCGGATGTCCGCAAGTGCTTGATCGGGAACAAATTGTCGGAGGCGGCACGGCGCTTGCAATCCCATCCGGCAGAGCGGCGATCCCGCCGACTCGATATGAGTATCCGCAGTTTGCGGTTTCCGAGGTAATCAGCCATGAAATACACGAAACTGCTGTTCCCGATGATGCTTCTGGTGGCGAGCGGTACGGTGTTTGCCGCCACCGAGGAAGGCGCGACCGACATGTCATTCAGCGAAATCGACGCGAACGGTGACGGCATCGTCACCCGCGATGAAGCCGAAACGGCGCCGGGCCTGGCGGAAAGCTTCGACTCCCTCGATGCGAACGCCGATGGCGTGCTCGACGAGAGCGAGGTTGGCGTCGGCGGTCCGGACGCGGGCGAAGAGTCCGAGTCGGATCCGGCGATGGATGAAGAGTCCGAAGGTGAAACGGACTATTGATCACGGGCGACCGATGCGGTCGTGAAGTGACAGGGTGATCCCCCTGGTGTGGCCCCGCTCTTCAGAGCGGGGCTTTTTTTGTGGGCGGTCCAGCGCGGACGGAACCTCGCCGCCGGGGCCGTCTCCGGCGATGCCGGGACGGCGGTGTCCATGCTCCCCCGGCGGCAAATCAGCGACTGGTCGATCAGCCACCCGGGGGCTGCTCGCTGGCCGCCGGATCGTACTCGACCAGCGGCCGGTTCAGGGCGGTCAGTGAGAGCCCGGCTCCGTCCGCGGCCAGCCAGCGATCCATATGGCCGCGTACCGTGGGCCAATCCCCGTCCATCAGCGCGAACCACGCCGTGTCCCGATTACGGCCCTTGACGATCATATGCTGGCGGAACACGCCCTCGAAGCGGAATCCCAGACGCAGGGCGGCAGCCCGCGAGCGCGCGTTCAGGGCGTCGCATTTCCACTCCACCCTGCGGCAGCCAAGCCGGTCGAATGCCTCGCCCAGCAGGAGGCGGATCACCTCGGTGTTCGTGCGCGTGCGCTGCACGGATGGCGCATACCAGATGTGGCCGAGTTCCAGCCGCCGGTGGGGCGGTTCGATGTTCAGGTAGCTCACCATCCCGACCGGGCGGCCGCTGGCATGGTCGACCACCGCGCGGAACGCCGGATCCGTGCTTGCCGCGCAGGTCTCCAGCCATGCCCCCATCGCATCCCGGTCGGCGAACGGGCCATAGGGCATCCATGCCCACAGGGCCTCGGTCTCCGGATCGCCATGGGATGCGCTGTACAGCGCCGGCAGGTCCTCCGCCGGAGCGAGGGGGCGCACGGTCACGGCGGTGCCCTCGAGCGGCGAGCGGGTGGGGCGGTCCATGGGGCGCCGCTCCGGCACCGGTTCTCCCGCCGTCGCTGTTCCCTGTAGCCCACGGCCCGATTGCGTCATTCTGGTCTCCATTTGCCCCGTGGCGAGTCGCCCTGTCGTCGTCAGGCGACAGATCAATAATCCCAAAAATCAATAACCTGCGGATTCCGCACCGTCAGGGTGTCGCCAATCGGCGACAGTTGTGGCGCTGTCGATGGCCTGTGCCGGTCGCGGTGCCGCTCGATTCCGGCCCTTGACGCTGAAGGTGTCTATAACTACCTGAAAAAAGGGCCTTTATAAAGTTGGCACGACGCCTGCATTGCACTGATTGCGCGCCGGGTGGGCCGGGCGCTGGCAAAGCGACAGACCGCAACGATTCGGCGCTGGAGATCGATGCATGAAAGCGGCCTCGGCCACGACGACACTGGGCCTGATCCTGATCTCGGGTGCACTGCTGGCCGCTACGGCCACGCCCACCGGTGATCTGGAGAGCCGCGCCAGGGCCGAATTCGAGCGCCTCGATCGCAATGCCGATGATCGGATCAGCCGGCGCGAAGCGCAGGCGAATCCGGGACTGGCAACACATTTTGCCAAGTTTGACCGTGATTCTGATGATACACTGGTGTGGGATGAATTCCTGCGGCATGAGGAGTTGAGCGCATCCGGAGTTCGAACCACGAACAATTGAACAAGGGTTCCGCCGATGACGCGGGCGTACGACGCCGACGCGGGAATCGACGGCAACGCCGTGCCCCCTCTGGCACTGGCCTGACTCCCCCGGTCGTGGCCCGCACCCACGATCCCAGGCCAGCCATTGGTGCCCCGTCCCCCCGACGGGGCTTTTTTTTTATGCAGGACCGTCGCGCATGGCCCACCAGAAGGCCGGCGCGCCGGTATAATCGCGCCCACGTCCATGGTAGTTTGCATCCGGCTGTCGCCCGGATATCGCCCGGGCCCCCGAACGACGCGCTGGAAACCGCCGCCCGATGAATACGCCCGAACGGCTGACGAACGCCGAGTCGATGCCGGAGGAGGAGGCGACCGATCGCGCTATCCGCCCGCGCACCCTGGGCGAGTATCTCGGTCAGCCGACCGTCCACGAGCAGCTCGGCATCTTCGTGCGCGCGGCGCGCGAGCGCGGCGAACCGCTGGATCACACGCTCATCTTCGGACCGCCCGGGCTCGGCAAGACGACGCTGGCGTCGATCATCGCCCACGAGATGGGTGTCAACCTGCGTCAGACGGCGGGGCCGGTGCTCGAACGCCCCGGTGATCTCGCCGCGATCCTGACCAATATCGAGGCCCACGACGTCCTGTTCGTCGACGAGATCCATCGCCTCTCCCCGGTCGTGGAAGAGGTGCTTTACCCGGCAATGGAGGATTACCAGCTCGATATCGTCATCGGCGAGGGCCCGGCCGCGCGTTCGGTGAAACTCGATGTGCCGCCGTTCACGCTGATCGGCGCGACCACGCGGGCCGGTCTGCTGACATCGCCATTGCGTGACCGGTTCGGCATCGTGCAGCGTCTGGAGTTCTACAATGCGGCGGATCTCGGGCGTATTGTCGAGCGCTCGGCCAGCATCATGAATGTCCGCCTCGAGGGGGACGGTGCGCATGAAATCGCCCGGCGCTCGCGGGGGACTCCGCGGATCGCGAATCGACTGCTGCGCCGGGTGCGCGACTACGCCCAGGTGCGTGGCAACGGCGTGATCGACGCCAGGATCGCGGACGAGGCGCTGGATCTCCTGAAGGTGGATACGCTGGGACTGGACGGACTCGATAACCGGCTGCTGCGCTCGATCATCGACAAATTCGGCGGTGGCCCGGTGGGGCTGGACAATGTCGCCGCCGCGATCGGCGAGTCGGCGGGTACGATCGAGGAGGTCATCGAACCGTACCTGATTCAGGAAGGGTTGTTGATGCGCACACCGCGTGGTCGCGTGGCCACGCAGTCGGCGTTCATCCATTTCGGTCTGGCGGCCCCGCGCGCGCAGGGCGGCAGCGATCTTTTCGAAGCGCCATGACCAAAGCGGGACCGAGTGACAGTGGTGCGTGTTTTCGCCTGCCCGTCCGTGTTTACTATGAAGATACGGATGCCGGTGGCGTGGTCTACTACGCCAATTATCTCAAGTACCTCGAGCGCGCCCGCACGGAATGGTTGCGGGCGGCCGGCTGGGGCCAGACGGCCCTCGTCAGCGACCGGGGAATCCTGTTCGCGGTGCGCTCGATCGAGCTGGACTACCACGGGCCGGCCCGGCTCGACGATGCGCTCGAGGTCGAGGCGCGGATCGCCGAGCTCGGCCGCGCCCGGATCGATTTCGCACAGCGGGTGCTGCGCGACGGCAAGGCCCTGTGCAGCGGCCGGGTACGCATTGCGTGCCTGGACGCGGCCACGTTCCGCCCACGCCCGCTGCCCGATGATATGAAGGAGGTTTTCGCCGGTGACGACTGATCTTTCCCTGATCCACCTGATCGCGGAAGCGAGCATCGTGGTTCAGCTCGTCATGCTGATCCTGGTTCTCGCGTCCGTGTTCTCCTGGGCCCTGATCTACGCCAAAGTGCGCCAGTTCCGGGCTTCCCGCCGGCGCTCCGGCGACTTCGAGGCACGCTTCTGGTCCGGCGGCTCGGTAGCCGAACTCTACCGTGAGGTCCAGAATCGCGACTCCACGCCGGACGGTTCCGAGCGCCTGTTCGCCGCCGGTTTCGGGGAATATGCCCGGCTGCAGAAGCAGGGACATGAACCGAAGCACGTGCTCGACGGCGCCCAGCGCTCGATGCGCATCGCGATGTCGCGCGAGACCGACCGCCTCGAAGGCAATCTCGCGTTCCTGGCGACGGTCGGCTCGGTCAGCCCCTATGTCGGGCTGTTCGGTACCGTCTGGGGCATCATGAACGCCTTCCAGTCGCTGTCGAACGTCTCCCAGGCCACGCTCGCGCTGGTCGCACCCGGCATCGCCGAGGCGCTGGTCGCGACCGCGATCGGCCTGTTCGCCGCGATCCCCGCCGTGATCGCCTACAACCGCCTGAGCCACGATCTCGGCAGGATCGAGAACCGCTTCGACAACTTCATCGAAGAATTCACGGCGCTGCTGCACCGGCAGGTCCACGCGCGGACGGCGGAGGCCTGAAGATGGACAGGCGCAGCCGGCGGCGACCGATCGCGGAGATCAACGTCGTTCCCTACATCGACGTCATGCTCGTGCTGCTGGTGATCTTCATGATCACCGCACCGCTGCTTAAAACCGGCGTCGAAGTGACCCTGCCCAAGGCCGATGCGAAGCCGATGGAGCAGACGCAGTCCGAGCCCCTCATCGTCACGGTGGATGGCGAAGGGCGGTTTTTCATCAATATCGGCGAGAACCCGGAGTCGCCGATCGGTGAGGAACAGCTCGTGACCCTGGCGACCGCGGCGATGCGCCGGGATGGTGATCGCCGGGTACTCGTGCGGGGAGATCAGGGCGTCAATTACCAGAAGGTCGTCAGGGCGATGGCGCTGTTGCAGCGTTCCGGTGTGCCCCAGGTCGGCCTCGTCGCGGAAGCGCAATAAATCATGTCGGAGGTCCTGCGCGAATATCCGGAATCGCTCGTGGTCGCGGCCGTGGGGCATATCGCCCTCGTCGGCGGGCTGGTGCTCGGCGTGAGCATTGGTTCGGCGCCGCAGACGCCTGATCCGGGCGGTGAACCGGTGAATGCGGTCGCGGTCGACGAGCAGGAGGTCCAGGAGACCATGCGCCAGCTCGAGGCCCAGGAAAAGGCCGAGGAGCGCGAGGCGATCAAGCGTCAGCGGCAGCTGCGCGAGCAGGTCGATGAACTGGAACAGCAGAAACAGCAGCAGGCCGAGATGCTGGAGAAGTTCGAACGCCAGCGCGAGAAACAGGCCGAGGAGCTGGCGGAACTCGAGACCTCGGAGCAGCAGCAGCGCCAGGAGTCCGAACAGGTCTCAGAGGAACTCAAGCGCCTGCGCTCGGAACGCGAACAGCTTGAGCAGCAGCGTAAAGAATTGGCCGAAGAGCAGGAGCGGCTGGCCCAGCAGCGCGAGCAGGAACGCCAGGAGCTCGAGGAACTCGAACAGCAACAGCAGAAGCTGGCCGAGGCGCGAGAAGAAGAGCGCAAGCGGCTGGAGGAGCTCGAACAGGAGCGCCGCGAGGCCGAGGCCGCGCAGGCGGCGGCCCGGGAAGAGGCCGAACGCGCGCGCCAGGAGGCGCAGGAGGCCGAGGAAGCGGCCGAGCGCGAGGCCGCCCGCAAGGCGCAGGAGGAGGCCGAGCGCAAGGCGCGCGAGCAGGCGGCAGCCGCCGAGGAAGCGCGTCAGGAGCGTCTCGCCGAGCTGCTCGACCAGTACAAGAACGCGATCAAACGCCGGGTGCAGAGCAACTGGCGCCAGCCGAGCGGCTTCAGCGAAGGGGATCGCGCCGAGGTACAGGTGACCCAGATCCCGAGCGGCGATGTCACGGATGTTAGACTACTCTCGTGTTCCGGCGGCTCCGCATTCTGTGACTCCGTGGTGTCCGCGGTGCGCAGAGCCTCGCCGTTGCCTCAGGCCCCGGAGCCGGAGGTGTTCGAACGCGTGCTCCAGTTCAACTTCAGACCGGAAGCCTCCTGATGCCGTCCGCCCGTATATTCCACGCGCTTGCCGCGCTCGCCCTGATGGCGCTGTCGACGCCGGCCGCCGCGGTGCTGCAGATCGAGATCACCGAGGGCGCCGCCGGCGCACGGCCGATCGCCGTGGTGCCGTTCGGTTGGGCCGGTGAGGGCAATCCGCCCGAGGATATTGCCGGCCTGATCTCCAATGACCTGACCCGCAGCGGCGAGTTCGAGCCGATGGATCGGCAGGACCATGTCTCGCAGCCGACCCGGGCGGATGAGGTCCGCTTCGGCAACTGGCGCACGCTGGGGGTCGATCATGTGGTGATCGGCCGCGTGCAGCCGCTCGATGACGGTCCCGGTTACAACGTGCGCTTCCAGCTGTTCGACGTGGCCCGCCAGGAGCAGATGGTCGGCTACAGCTACGAGGTGGGGCGCAACGGCGTGCGCAGCCTCGCCCACGAGATCAGCGACGTGGTGTACGAGGAAATCACCGGTGAGCGGGGCGCGTTTTCCACCCGCATCGCCTATGTCGCCGTGCAGGGTTCGGGCGATCAGCGGCGCTACACGCTCCAGGTCTCGGACTACGATGGCTACAATCCGCGCACGATCCTGACCTCGCGCGAACCGATTATGTCGCCCGCCTGGGGGCCGGACGGCGAACGCCTCGCCTATGTCTCTTTCGAGGAGGGTCGGCCCGCCATCTACGTGCAGCGCGTTGCCTCCGGCGGGCGCAAGAAGGTGTCTTCACGCGCCGGGATCAACGGCGCGCCGGCGTGGTCCCCCGGGGGCGATCGGCTGGCGGTTACGCTGTCGCACGAAGGCAACCCCGAAATCTACGTGCTCGACCTCGCGAGCAACGAGGCCCGGCGCGTCACGCGCAGCGGCGGCATCGATACGTCTCCGGTCTGGACGCCGGATGGCGAGAACCTGATATTCACTTCGGACCGCTCCGGCGGGCCGCAGATCTACAGTATTCCGGTGGATCGCTCCGAGCGCGCGCGGCGGCTCACGTTCGAGGGCAACTACAACGCCGATCCCGATATCTCTCCGGATGGCGAGCGTCTGACTTTCGTTCACCGTATGCAGAATGGCCGTTTCCGGATCGCGGTACTCGATCGTGGTTCCGAACTGATGCGCGTGGTCAGCGAGGGACAGCTCGACGAGTCGCCGACCTTCGCGCCCAATGGCGGCATGATCCTGTTCGCTACGGATCACCGAGGGCGTGGTGTGCTGGGATCGGTTTCGACGGACGGCCGTGCGGCCGCACGCCTGTCGCAGTCGCAGGGAGACGTACGTGAACCCGCCTGGGGACCGTTTCGTGACTGAGTGGGCACAACACAATGCGCAGTCCGCTGAGGGGCTGTCATCATAATGAGGAGTAACACCATGCAGAGCATGATCCGGGCCTTCGCCCTGTCGCTGTTCCTGGTTCTGGCGGGCTGTGCCACGGCGCCCCAGGATCCGACGGACACCACCACCGAGGAGACCGACGCTGCCGCGGACACCGATACCGGGACGTCTGCCGAGACCGATGGCATGGAGGACGGAGAAGGCGCCCGCAGGCTGACCGCGGAAGAGTGCCCGCCGGACTGCCCCTTTAGCCGTGACGCCATCGAAGATTCGAGTGGTCTGCTCGCCGACCGGACGATCTACTTCGAGTTCGACTCCAGTTCAGTGCAGGAAAAGTTCATGGACACGATCCGTCGCCATGCCGCGTATCTCGCGGAATACTCGGATGTCGAGGTGCGTCTCGAAGGGCACACGGACGAACGGGGCTCGCGCGAGTACAACGTCGGTCTGGGCGCTCGTCGCGCGGATGCCGTCAGCCGACTGCTGCAGGCGTACGGCGCCTCGAACCGGCAGATCGAAACGATCAGCTATGGCGAGGAAGTCCCCGCCGTGGAAGGCCACAACGAAGAGGCCTGGGCGAAGAATCGCCGCGTCGAGATCGTCTATCCCGCCTCCGGCGGCAGTAACTGACGGGAGGTCCCATGGCCCGCGTTCGCGCAGTACAGACCGCTATCGCTCTGGGCGTCGCTTTGGCGCTGTCCGCGCCCATAGTGGCCGCGGCTGAGCCGACTGTGGAAGAACTCGACCGGCGCATGCGCCGCATGGAGAACATCCTCGACAGTGGCCAGATCGCCGACCTGATCCAGCGCACGAGCGAGCTGGAACGGGAGATCCGGGAACTGCGGGGTGAACTCGAGACCCAGGGCCATCGCATGGATGAACTGCGCGAGCGCCAGCGCAACCTCTACGGGGATCTCGACCGGCGGATCCGCGAGCTGGAAGTGGCCGGTGCCGAAGCCGAGGAGGCCGACAGCAATGGCGGCGGTTCAGGCGGCGGCGATTCCGGTGGTGCGGACAGCGGCGGCAGTGGCGCCGCTGCCGGTTCGGCCACCTCGGGCGCGGAAGGCGACTCGCCCGACGCGGGTTCGGGAAGCGAGACGGGCACCAATCAGAACGCCCAGCGGGAAGCCTATGACGCGGCCTTCAGCCTGCTCAAGGATGGCCGCTACAGTGAGGCCGCGTCGGCCTTCGGTGATTTCGTCGAGAAGTACCCGGAGGGGCCGTACTCCGACAACGCGCAGTACTGGCTTGGCGAGTCGCGTTATGTCACGCGGGACTTCGCGGCGGCGCTGGAGGCCTTCCGCAAAGTGGTGTCCAACTACCCGGACAGCGCGAAGGTGCCGGACGCGCGCCTGAAGATCGGTTATTCGCTGTATGAACTCGACCGCCTGGACGAGGCGCGCGAGGCGCTGGAGAAGGTCACGCAGGAGCACGCCAACAGCGCCGTGGCGCGGCTGGCGGAGGAACGCCTGCTGAAGATCAAGGAAGAGTCCGGATAGGTGCGTTGATGGAAGCGTCGGCCGCCGTGCGCGATCTCCCCGCCACCGAGCGGGTGCGGATCACGGAGATTTTCCGCTCCCTGCAGGGCGAGGGTGCGACCACGGGCGCGCCGACCGTGTTCGTGCGCCTGACCGGCTGTCCGCTGCGTTGCGTGTACTGCGACACCGCTTACGCATTCCACGGTGGTGAAAGTCACTCCGTTGATGACGTCCTCGGTACCGTCGCCGAACTCGGCAGCCACCATGTGTGTGTGACCGGCGGCGAGCCACTGGCGCAGCCCGGGTGTCTGTCGCTGCTGACGCGCCTGTGCGATGCCGGCCACGAAGTCAGCCTCGAGACCTCTGGTGCCTTGGATATATCCGGCGTGGACCGGCGCGTCTCCCGGGTGCTTGACCTCAAGACGCCGGGGTCCGGCGAGTGCGAACGCAACCTCTGGGAAAACATCGGGCAGCTGACGGCCCGCGATCAGATCAAGTTCGTTCTCTGTGACCGCAACGACTTCGAATGGGCCGTGGATCAGATCCACCAGCGCCGGCTCGGCGGGATCTGCACGATCTGGTTTTCACCGGTGTGGGAAAGCCTGAGCCCGCGCGATCTCGCCGACTGGATCGCCGCCGAACAGCCGCCGGTGCGCATGCAGCTCCAGCTCCACAAGATCATCTGGGGCGACGAACCCGGCCGCTGAACGCTCCAGCCCGGCGCGCTCTGCCCATACCTGTAGGAGCGAGCTTGCTCGCGATGGTTCCCGCACGAGGGGCCGGGTGCGTTAACGCGCGCACACTTCGCAGGCGCGCGTTCGAGCAAGACCAACGCGCCGGTCGAAGACGCGCCGACGGGCAGGGCAACCACCGGATCGTGCCCGCCGCGGGGAGCGCCATCCACTGCACACGATCGCGCCAATCGCCATAATGACCCGCTCCAGACCACGACCGGAATAACCGTCGATCATGCCCCCAAAAGCCGTAGTCCTCCTCTCCGGCGGCCTCGATTCCGCGACCGCGCTCGCCATGGCCCAGGCCGACGGCCACGAGGTCTTCGCGATGAGTTTCCGCTACGGCCAGCGCCACGATATCGAACTCGAAGCGGCGGCCGCCGTCGCCCGCGACCGCGGCGTGGCCGAGCACCGCATCGCCGATATCGACCTCGCCGCATTCGGCGGTTCCGCGCTCACGGACCCGGATATCGACGTACCCGAGACCCCATCGGACGGTATCCCGGTCACCTACGTCCCGGCGCGCAACACCATCTTCCTCGCCTACGCGCTGGCCTGGGCGGAGGTGCTGGCGGCCGACGCCATCTACGTCGGCGTCAACGCCGTCGACTATTCGGGCTACCCCGACTGCCGTCCCGAGTACATAGCCGCCTTCGAACGCATGGCGAACCTCGCCACGCGCCGCGGAGTCGAAGGGGAACCGGTCACAATCGAAGCGCCGCTCATCGACTGGAGCAAGGCCGAAATCATCCAGCGTGGCACCGAACTGGGTGTCGACTACGTCCACACCGTTTCCTGCTACCAGGCCGACGGCGAGGGCCGCGGCTGTGGCGTCTGCGATTCCTGCCGGCTCCGGGCCCAGGGCTTCGCCGACGCCGGCGTCGCGGACCCTACCCGCTACCAGCCGGGCGCCTGACCCCGGCGAATCGTCTCGAAATACTGGGAAAATGGCGTTATCGCCGGTATCATGCGCGCCTGCAGGGGCCGTTAGCTCAGCTGGTAGAGCACCGGACTTTTAATCCGTGAGTCGCTGGTTCGAACCCAGCACGGCCCACCATTTCCCTTTACCCCGCGATCCCATCGCCCCGTTCCTCAAAGCCACCGAGCGCCTGTGAGACGCTGCATGCGGCGATTGCCCCGCGTGAAAGCTCAGCAGGGCGACTGCGGTGGCACTAGCACAAGCTTGCCCGCGTATCTCTTGGCGATGAAATCCTCCTGCGCCTGGGCGATGTCGGACAGCGGGTAAGTCCGCGCGACGAATGGGCGGACCCGACCCTGCTCGATGTACCGCACGACGTTATCGAACACGACGTCCTCCTGGAACGTGCAGCCGTAGAAGGTCAGGTCCTTGAGGTAGAGCGTGCGCACGTCGAGTTCGACGACCGGGCCCGCGATGGCACCGGCCGTGGCATACCGGCCGCCCCGGTCGAGGACTTCGATCAGTTCGGCCCACTGCTCACCCACCACGAGATCGATGGCGACGTTGACGCTGCCCGCGCCCAGGGCCTCGACGAGGTTCTCCCCGCGTGGCAACACGCGATCGGCGCCCAGGGCAAGGATCTCCTCACTCTTCGCCGCACCCGCCACGCCGATCACCTCGGCGCCGCGGCACTTCGCGAGCTGGACGGCTGCCGAGCCTACTCCGCCGCTCGCGCCGGTGATGATCACGCGATCCCCCGGGCCGACCCGTGCCCGGTGCAGCATGTTCTCGGCGGTCGACCAGGCGCAGGGGATGGAGGCGAGGTCGGTGTCGCTCCAGTCACAGTCCACCGTCCAGGTATCCGCCGCCGGGGCCTTCGTGTACTGGGCGAAGCCGCCGTCGCATTCGGATCCCAGCGACCAGCACTCGTAAGGGCGAAAGTCCACGGGCGCCCGCAGCATGTTGCGGACGAGCACGCGCTCGCCGACCCGTGAAGGATCGACACCGTCGCCGACGGCCACGATGCGTCCGCAGCAATCGGTCCCCTGGATACGCGGGAACTGGAGCGGTACGCCGGACCAGGTCGCGTCCTCGGTCTCGGCCTCCTCGAAGCCCGCTGCGCTGCCGGTATTCGTATCGCCGCGAACACGCTTCGAGTACCAGCCGATGCGCGTATTGATGTCGGTGTTGTTCACGCCGGCGGCGGCAACACGGATCAGGATCTCGCCAGCGCCGGGCCGCGGGACTGGAATGTCTTCGCGATAGGCCAGCTTGTCCATCCCCCCGTGTCCGGTCAGTTGAACGGCGGCCATCGTGTCGGGTAGCTGTGCGGGCATGAATCTCCTCAGTGGTTCAGTGGCTTGATCCCGGAATCGACAGGCAATCGTGCCGCAGGGCACCGGCGGTCAGCCTGGTCCGAGGTCATCGTGGCGGCAACCCCGTGGCAGAGCGCGAGCCCATCGGGACTGGAGGCGCCGCGCCCGTCACGCGTGTCTTGCTTGTAGTATACAATCTGTATACAATAATTTCGATACTGGATGATACCGGACACCGCCTCACGGGCGCGCCATGAGGAGAGCACGATGACTGAACAGGCCGTACGATCGCGGCGGGGCGGCCGCGCCGCCAGGCGCAGCGCGCGGACGGAACAGCGGGAGCCGATGCTGCCGGCGCTGGAGCGCCAGCTGCCTACCGTGGATGCCCTTTCGGACGAGGGCGTCGAGCGCCTGCACGACGCCTCGATGCGGGTGCTGGAAAATACCGGCATCGATTTCCGCGATCCCGTCGCGCTGGAGGATTGGCGTCAGGCCGGCGCCGAGGTGGACGGCCAGCGCGTGCGGATACCGCGTGGCCTGATCATGGAGAAACTCCGTACGGTCCCGGAACGGATCCGCCTGCACGCGCGGGATCCCGCCAAGTCGGTCGAACTCGGCGGCAACTCGAGCATCTTCGTGCCGATGACCGGGGCGCCGTTCATCCGTGACCTCGATGACAAACGCCGGTCCGGGACGATCGCAGACCTCAACAACTTCCACCGCCTGGCCCACATGGAATCCGGTCTGCACTCGAGCGCGCACGTGATCTGCGAGCCGATGGACATCCCGGTCGGCCATCGTCATCTGTGGATCACGTATTCCTCGATGGCGCACTCGGACAAGACCTTCATGGGCATGTCCACGACCCGCACGCGGGCCGAGGACGTCATGGAGATGGTCAAGATCCTGTTCGGCGCCGACTACGTCGAAGACCATCCCGTCGTGACCGGCAACATCAACGGCAACTCGCCGCTGGTCTGGGACGAGTCGATGCTTGGCGCGCTGCGTGCGTTCAGCCGGCACAACCAGCCGGTGCTGTGCTCGCCGTTCGTGCTGGGCGGCGCCAATACCCCGGCGCACACGCTCGCCTCGGTTGCGCAGCTGAATGCCGAGGCGGTCGCGGCGCTGGCTTATACGCAGATCGTGCGCCCGGGGGCGCCGGCGATTTACGGGCACTATCTGTCCACGGTGTCGATGCGCTCCGGCGCCCCGATGGCGGGCACGCCCGAGATCTCGCAGATGAATTTCCTGGTCGGCCAGATGGCGCGGTATTACGGCGTGCCGTGGCGGACCTCGGGATCGCTCGGCGGGGCCAAGACGTTCGACGCCCAGGCCGGTTACGAATCCGCATCGACGCTCACGGCGACCATCCTCGCCGGGGCGAATTATGTCTGGCACGCGGCGGGCTGGAACGAGGCCGGCATGCACTGCTCGATGGCGAAGTTCGTGGTCGACGCCGAGCAGTGCGCGATGGCGCACAAGCTTGGACGCGGCGCGGAATGGGACGACTTCGAGGAGGCGCTTGCGACCATCGACGACGTTGGGCCGGGTGGCCATTTCCTCGGCACGGAGTACACCCAGAAGAATTTCCAGCGGGCCTTTTTTATCCCGAACCGGTTCGACAACGACAACTACGAGCAGTGGGCTGCCAACGGCGAGCAGGAGATCACTGCCCGCGCGCTGAACTATGCCCGCAACCAGCTGAACGAGTACGAACAGCCCGCGCTCGACCCGGCGGTCGATGAGGCACTGCGTGACTACATCGCGCGTCGTGAACGGGAGATCGACCCGAACGAAGTCTGATCCTCGCCTGCGGTCTCTCCGGCTTGTCGCCGTCCGTAGGTTGGGTTGACGCAGGAAACCCAACCTACGAATGCGGGTAGGTTGCGACCGGTGCGCCGAACATCGCCGGGTCGACCTCAATGCCGAGCCCGGTCCCCTGGGGCACGTCGATGAATCCGCCGCGGATGCTGATTCCATTCTTCGCATCATAATGCCCGTCGATGTAGGGTGCGGCGATCCACACGCCGTCGAGCAGGGCAGGCGAGACCGTGGCGGCGACCTGAACGCAGGCGGCGGCGACGATGTCGCCGCCCCAGGCGTCATCGCAGGTGTGGGGGAGCGATCGGGCGGCGCATACGTCGCGGATCGCGCGCAGGGCGCCGATGCCGCCTAGGCGGGTGAGTTTGAGGCCGAAACCATCGCAGGCATTCGCGTTGATCGCATGCAGCACGGCCGACAGATCCTCGGCGCTCTCATCGAGGAATATCGGATGTCGCAACTGCGAACGGATGCTCACCGTTTCTTCGATCGTGTTGCAGGGCTGTTCGAGCGTCAGCGGGAGGCTGGCACAGGCGTTGGAGATCAGCAGCGCGTCTCGCGCGGTCCACCCCCGGTTGGCATCGGCCACCAGACGTACTTCGCGCGGCACTGCGTCGGCGATGGCGTGCAGGGTCTCTATGTCGGCCTCGACCGAGCGCCCGCCGAGCTTGATCTGCAGGCGGGTGAAGCCCTCGGCGGCCTTTTCGGCGGCGACCCGCGCGGTCTCCGCCGGCTCGCCGACCCCGGTGGCGTAGTACGACGGCACGCGGTCGCGCCGGGCGCCGCCGAGCAGATCGCAGACCCTCGCACCGTAATGCCTGCCCGCGAGGTCCCACAGCGCCATATCGAGCGCCGCCTTGGCGTAGCCGTGGCCGTTGAGACGTGCGTCCATGGCCTCGCGCGCCGGCTCGATGCCCAGCGGGTCGAGCCCGACCAGGCCGGGTGCCACCTCGGCGAGCGCGGCGCGGGCACCGCCCGCGTGATGCGGCTGATAGACCGGCCCGACCGGACAGGTCTCGCCCCAGCCGATCAGGCCGTTGTCCGCGATGATGCGGACGATGGTCGTATCCAGCGCGTCGACCGATGTGCGCGCCATGCGGTATGGACCGCCGGCTACCGGCAGGTCGCGCTGGTACACCTCAATCGTCGAGATCCGCATGTTGATCCTTCATCGGCGCTTCGGGGTCATCAGAACCGTCGTCAGCCGAATAACCCATTTATTGAGAACCACGAATGAACACGAATGAACACGAATGGGTCTTTGGAGTGGTAATGCCGAGGGAGCGTCGCTGAAAGGTGTTCGATGTCCGATCCGTGGTTCGCCTTTAAAGATTCACGGCACGACTAGACATCAGCGTAGCTCCCTGAAGCCTGACCACCCCGAAAACCCATTCGTGTTCATTCGTGGTTCTCAAACGCGCTATCACACTGCGTTACATCAATGGGAGCATTCGCCGAGAGCCGGTGCTACTCGCCCCGTGCGCGGTACTCGTGCCAGCGCAGGTAGGCGTTCGCGCCCACGTACATGAACGGTTCCGGCGGCAGTTTCGACGGTTGGTCGTGCGCGAGCAGCGCGTCGGCCCGCCAGGATTCCGTCCGCGTGGCCAACTCCGCGGCCGCCATGCCGGCGAGCGTGCCCTTGGCGGTGCCGAGACCGTTCTGGCACACCGCCGAATACACGCCTTCCTCGACCTCGCCGAAGGCGGGCACACCGTTGCGCGAAAGGCACAGACGTCCACCCCAGCAGCATTCCAGCTCCACGTTCGGCAGCATGGGAAAGCGCTGCGCGAACGCCTGCTGGTGTTGCCGGCCGACATGCCGGATGCGCCCTGTGCCGACTTCCATGGACGGGTCGTATGTGAAGCGGGTACGCACCACGATCCGGTTTTCGCGGATGCGGCGTACGGAGGTGCCCATCGGTTCGGCCGATACGGAGTGCCACTCCGGCTCGCCGCCCAGCCGCTTCACCTCGTCCGCGCTCAGCTCGCGCGTCATGCTGGCGTAGGTGAACACGTGCATGAGTCGCCGGCGGTAGAAGCCGAACGACTCGGCGTGCCCGTTCACCCCGAGGATGATCCTCGGGGCGGTAATGCGCCCGCGCGGCGTGTGCGCGACATGGTCCGGGCCGAAGTCGATGCGCGTGACCGGCGACTGTTCGTAGATCTCGACGCCTTCCGCTTCGAGGCCGCGTGCGAGTCCACGGATATAGGCCGCCGGCTGCAGGATGGCCGCACCGGGTGCGAACAGGCCGGCGCGGTAGTAGTCGAGGCCGGTGAGTTCTTTCATGGCGCGCGCGTCGAGCCATTCGTACGGCTCGCCCAGCGCATTGAGATGATTGACGAACGCGCTCAGGTGTTCCACGCCGCGTTCGGTAGCGGCGAAGTGGTGCTTGCCGCGCGCCTGGAAGGCCGTGCCCGTGAGCCCATAGGTCTGCGCCGCCTCCTGCGCGAACTCGATGCCGGAACGGTTCAGGCGGATGTGGTTGAGATCCTCGTCGGCCGCCCCGGCGTAGGTATCGCTGTCGAGGTCGTGGGGCAGGTCGATCATGAACCCGGAGTTGCGCCCGGCCGGCCCTTCGCCGACGCGGCTGGCCTCGAGCACCGCGACCCGGTCGTCGGGGCGCAGCTGCTTCAGGCGCCGGGCGGCCGAGAGGCCGGCGAAGCCACCGCCGATGACCAGCCAGTCGGCGGTGACCGCACCCTCGAGTTCGCGGGCCGGCCCGGGCGCGGGCAGGATCTCGTTCCATCCCGCCGGGCCCGGATCGACCGGCAGCCGTGTGGCGTCGACCGACCGCATCTCAGTCGAGCGATTCCTCGACCCCGCGGTCGGCGAGATCGATCCAGATGGTCTTCATTTCGGTGTACTGGTCGTGGGCGTGCAGCGAATTGTCGCGCCCGCCGAAGCCCGACTGCTTGTAGCCGCCGAACGGCGTGGTGATGTCGCCCTCGCCGTAGCAGTTGATGGTGACCGTGCCCGCGCGGATCGCGCGCGCAGCCCGCAGGGCGCGCTTGATGTCGCGCGTGAACACGGACGCCGCGAGCCCGTAGGGCGTGTCGTTGGCAATCGAGATCGCCTGTTCGGTGCTCTGGACGGTGATCATCGACAGTACCGGGCCGAAGATCTCTTCGCGCGCGACCCGCGCGGAGGGCTCGACGTCGAAGATCGTCGGCGTGATGAACAAACCGTTGTCATTGCCGGGCGCGTCGCCACCGAGGATGGCCTTGGCCCCGTCCGCGCGAGCGGTGTCAATGTATTCGCGCACCTTGTCGTAGTGACCCTGATCGATCATGGCGCCCAGATGGTTGGCCGGGTCGAGCGGGTCCCCCGTGCGCCACTCGCGGGCACGGGCGAGGATGCGTTCGACCAGTGCGTCCTTGACCGATTCGTGCACGATCAGGCGCGAGTTGGCCGAGCAGTTCTCGCCCATGTTCCAGAACGCCGCGTTGAGGACGTGGTCGGCGGCGAGGTCGAGATCCTCGGCGTCCTCGAGCACCACGCAGGGGTTCTTGCCGCCGCACTCGAGCACGATCCGCTTGAGGTTGCTCTCCGAGGAGTAGCGCAGGAACGCGCGGCCGATGTCGGTCGAGCCGGTGAACGAGATCATGTCGACGTCCGGGTGGCGCCCAAGCGGCTCGCCCGTGCCCGGCCCGTCGCCGGTGATCACGTTGAACACGCCTCGCGGCACGCCGGCCTCATGGGCGAGTTCGGCCACACGCAGCGCGGTCATCGACGTCTGCTCGGCCGGCTTCACGAGCACGCTGTTGCCGGCCGCCAGGGCGGGCCCGAGCTTCCACGCCAGCATCATCAGGGGAAAGTTCCAGGGCAGCACCGCACCCACTACGCCGACGGGCTCGCGCACGATCATCGCCATGGCGTCGTCGCCGACCGGCGCGCTCTCGTCGTAGATCTTGTCGATCGCCTCGGCGTGCCACAGCAGGCACTGGATCGTTTCCGGTACGTCGACCTCCGCGCAGTCGCGGATCGGCTTGCCCGAATCCAGGCTCTCGAGCACGGCCAGTTCCCGCCGATTGCGCTGCATCAGTTTGCCCAGGCGGATCATGACGCGCTTGCGGTCGCCCGGGTGCATGCGCGACCAGTCGCCGCGGTCGAAGGCCTCGCGCGAGCGGCGCACGGCCAGATCGACATCGTCCGCCTCGCACGCGGCGAGGTGGCCGAGCAGCTCGCCGGTGGCGGGGTTGCGCGTCTCGATCGTGCGGCCCGATTGCGCCGGACGGTAGGCGCCGTCGATGAAGGCGTCGGTCGGGAAGGACAGTTCCGCCGCGATCGCGGCGTATTCTTCACGCGTGAGCAGTTCGGACATTCTCGGCTTCCCGGTTGGTCGCGCTGGTGGTCCGCTCGATCTGGCGAACGGCCGTCTGGAGCGTGCGGATCGTGGTTTCCAGTGCGCGCGCCTCATCCTTGTTGAGCTCGCGCAATGGCTTGCGCACGGGGCCGGCCGGCAGGCCGACGTAGCGCGCCCCGTGCTTGATGCTCTGCAGGAACTTGCCGCCCTGCTCAAGGGTGCGCATCAACGGCAGCATCGCCGACATGATGCGCCGGCCGCGGCTGAAATCGCCGTCGACCACGCAGGCCTGATACAGCGCGATATGCTCGGCCGGCAGGAAGTTGGAACCGGCACATACCCAGGCGCGGGCGCCCCAGGCGAAGTACTCGAGCGCCTGATCGTCCATGCCGCAGCAGGCCTGGATGTGCGGGTAATCGCGTGCCAGTGCGTGCAGGCGGTTGATGTCACCGCTGGATTCCTTGATCGCGCAGAAGTTCGGGTTGCGGCCGACGCGGTCGAGGAACTCGTCGCCCATCATCACGCCCGTGCGCGAGGGGAAGTTGTAGAGCATCACCGGCAGGTCGGCGGCGCGCTCGACCTCGAGACAGTGCAGGGCGATCTCGCGCTCGGTCGGCACCGCGTAGTACGGTGACCCGATCAGGATCGCGTCGGCGCCCGCCTCGCGGGCGTGACCGGCATACATCGCCGCGTCCTCGGTGCGCAGCGCGCTCACGCCGACCACCAGCGGCACGCGCCCGGCAATGTGCTCCACCGCGAGGTGCATCATGTCGACGCGTTCCTCGGTGGTCTGGGCGTAGTACTCGCCCGTGGTGCCGCCCAGCACCAGGCCGTGTACCCCGGCGTCGATCAGGTGATCGAGGAGGCGCGTGAAGGCCTCGCGGTCGATCGTGGCGTCGCTGTGGAACGGCGTGATTACCGGGGTGTAAATTCCCTCGAAGCGCATAACGCGACCGTCTCGCTCAGTTGATGTATACTTAACGTATACAATCGGTCAGGCGGTGTCAACGCACGCCCGCTGCCGGTAACAAAGGAGTCCATCATTGGCGATAACCAAAGAAGCGCTGTATCACGAGCTGCGGCGGCGCATCGTGACCCTGGACCTGCCGCCCGGCACGGATCTCGATGAGGTCGAGTTGACCGGTGCCTACGGCATGTCACGCACGCCCGTGCGGGAGACGCTGATCCGGTTGCAGAGCGATGGTCTGGTCGTCGCCCGGCGGAATCGCGGCGTTTCGGTGGCCCCGCTCGACGTCGGAACCCTGCAGTGCTGGTTCGAGGCGGGGCCCATGATCCACCGGGCCGTGGTCCGACTGGCGGCGTACCGCCGGCGGCAGGAGGACCTCGATGCGATCCGCGGCGCGATGGAGGAACTCGAGCAGGCCATGGCCGTGGAAGACGGCACCGGCATGGTCCTCGCCAACGAGCGTTTCCATGATCTGATCGGTCAGGCCGCGCGTAACCCCTATCTGTACGCCTCCTACAGCCGCATCCTCGCGGACCATGCGCGCATTGCCGAGCTCACGTACGGCTATGAGAACGAGGTCCGGGCGGAAGACAACAAGGACCTGACGCGGCGTGAGCATCGGGCACTCTATGACGCGATCGCCGCCGGCGATACCGCTACGGCGGAGCGCGTGATCGAAGAGCATCTGAACCGGGCGGCAGACACGCTGCGCCACGTCCTGGAACGCTCCGGCGAAGTGCTCGCGGACGTATCCCTCGAAACCTGAATCGCTGCTGCCGCAGGCGGGTCCAAAGACCCGCCCCGGAACATCCTCGACCTTCAGGCCGTGACGCTGGCGGGTTCCGCTCGCGGCCGCGAAGCCAGCGCGCAGCCGGCCACGACCGCCACCGCAGCGACCACAAGACGCCAGTCGACACGCGCCATGCCCGCGGCGATCAGCAGCAGGGCGGACAGCACCGGTACGGCGTAGGCGAGCGTCCCGACCGTCGCGCTGCGACCCTGGCGGAGCGCGGTGTCCCAGGCCACGAAGGCGAGCCCATAGGGGCCGAAGCCGATGAATACGATCGAGGCAACCTCGCCGGTCGCGATCGATAGCAGCGTCGTCTCGAAAAGCAGGTGGCCGGCAACCGCCCAGAGAGTCGCGAGCCCGAACAGCCGTGGCATGATCCCTGACAACGGGATCGGCTGCTGGCGCGCCAGCAGCGAGAAAGCCGCCCAGCACGTACCGCTCGCGAAGGCGAGCGCATAACCGCCCCACGCCGCTTCATCCGCGGACCCGGATGGGTCCAGCAGTACCAGTGCGGCACCGCTGAACGCCACGAGCGTGCCGCCGAGCGAGTTGATGTGCACACGGCGCACCTGGATCAGCTCCGCGGCGATCACGAACAGCACCGGCCACGTATAGGTGACGAGCGCCACCTCCGCGGCCGGTGCGAGCCGCAGGGCCACGAAGTAGAATCCGATCGCACCGAGCACGAGCAGCGGACCGCTCAGCCATACGCGCAACGGTACGGCGACCGGGTCGCCATCGCGGCGACCCGTAACACGGCCCACCGGCCAGGTCGCCAGGGTGGCGACGCCGGCGACCATCGCCGCGAGTTGCAACGGTGGCACGGCCCTGGCGAGTTCGGCGAGCACGGGCGCGAGGCTCCACAGCACCACCGCGACCGCGGCCGGTACCACGCCTCCGACGGGCGCGTGGAATGGATATCTGCGGCGGAACCGGCCCTGCATCTGAAACATCCTCCCGGGTTGCGTTCGTTGACTGCGGCGCATTCTTCCAACAGCATCTCTATCAATCCAACGAATTCTTATTGAGTAAACCTTCAATTTTGTTGATATGTCGCTGCGTCGCCGCAACCTTGAACTGAGTCTCCTGAGGACCTTCGTGGCCCTGGCGGATGTCGGCACCGTGACCGGAGTAGCGGAGCGTCTCGCGTACACGCAGTCCGCGGTCTCGATGCAGCTGCGGCGTCTGGAAAGCGCCGTCGAGGTGGAACTGGTTCGTCGCGAGGGCCGGAGGCTGGTACTCACTTCGGAAGGTCAGCGCCTGCTGAACTACGCGCGCCGTATTCTCGCGCTCAACGATGAGGCCTGGACGGACCTGCGATCCGGCCCGGTCACCGGTGTCCTCCGGATCGGGATACCGGATGATTACGCGCCCCTGCTGTCACCGACGCTGGCGTATTTCCAGCAGGTCTATCCATCGGTACAGCTCGAGATCCACTGCGCATTGAGCGTGCAGCTGGTCCGTCAGGTGCGCGCCGGCGAACTCGACATCGCGATCACCACGCGCCAGCGCAATAGCCCCGGGGGCGAGGTCCTGCGCCGCGAGCCACTGGTCTGGGTGGCGAGCCGTGTCCATGAGCCGGTGCTGGACGATCCGGTCCCGCTCGCACTGTTTTCCGCCGGTGAGGATGTGTTCCGTGAACTGGCGCTCGCCCGGCTGGAGACGGCGGGGCGCAGTTGGCGGATCGCGTGCACCAGCCAGAGCCTGACCGGGATTCGTCCGGCCGTGGACGCCGGACTGGCCGTTGCCGTCGTGGCGCGGTACATGGTTACACCCGATCTGCGTATCCTCGATGAGTCGAGCGGCCTGCCGGTCCTGCCATCCGTGGAGATTTCGTTGCACCGCCCGCCTGGACGCCCTTCGGAGCCGGCACGCTGGCTCGCCGGGCTGATCCAGGATCAGTGGCGCGAGGGCTGATCGCTGCTACGGGGCGTCCGGGCCAGGGTTGCGTTACCCTGATGATTGAATCGTATATGCGGCATCGGGAGGGAAAGTGAACGTCGGTTTCATTGGCACTGGCCGGATTACCCGGCGGCTCGTCCGGGGGCTGGACCACCGGGAACATCCGATCACCATCACCCGGCGCAGCGAGTCGGTGTCGAGTGAACTGGTGGCGGAGGATCCGGCCATCGAGGTCGCGCAGACGGCGCAGGAGGTCGTCAATCGCAGTGAGGTCGTTTTTGTCTGCCTCGCGGCGGATGTGGCGCGCGAGGTGCTTCCCGGCGTTTCGTTCTCGCCCGGCCACGCCGTGATCAGTGTCATGGCGGGTTTCCCGCTTGCGGAACTGCGGTCCGCGGTGTCGCCGGCGACTGAAGTTGGCGTGACGATCCCGATGCCGGTGATCGAGCAGGGTGGATGCCCGTTGCCGGTGTATCCCGCTTCGCAGGCTCTGGAAACGCTGTATGGACCACGCAACCCGGTGATCCCCGTGGCCAACGAGTCGGCGCTTGAGCCCTTCTGGGCCGTGAGCGGGACCATGGCGAGCGTGCTCGAAGAACTGCGGACGGTCTCTGCGTGGCTCGGGGAACGGATCGGCGATGCGGATGCCGCCGAGCGGTATGTGACCCATCTGTTCGGTGCGCAGTTGTCCGACCTGCAGACGGAGACCGCCGGACGCCTCGACACCGCGCTCCAGGATCTCTCGATCGGCGGCGGTCTCAACGCGACGCTGCGCGATCGCATCGAGGGTTCGGGGCACTATGACGAGCTCCGGGCCGGGCTCGACGCGCTTTACGATCGCGTGAGGAGTCAGGGGAACTCCGGGTAAGCGAGTGCTGATTCCAGGGAGTCCTGTAGATCGGGCTTCCAGCCCGACACTCGTAAGCCTCCGATCTGTCGGGCTGTAAGCCCGACCTACATCGTCCCCTAACGCGCTGCGCGGTTGTTGGCAGGGTTTCCCCGGTGGGCCTTCCCGGGACGTCGCGGGGCGTTCCGCTACCCTCGGTCGACGCCTGTCGTGGAGGCGGCTTCGATCAGGATCGCCCGGAAGTCATTGACGTTCGTGCCGGTCGGGCCGGTGATCACGAGATCGTCCAGGGACTCGAAGTAGGTGTAGGCGTCGTGGCCCGCGAGATACTGCAGCGGATCGAGGCCGGCCGCGCGCCCGCGTTCCAGCGTGCCGGGCCCGATCAGCGCGCCGGCATTGCGTTCGCTGCCGTCGATCCCGTCCGTATCGCAGGCGATCGCATGCACCCGGTCGTGGCCCGCCAGCGCCACGGCCATCGCCAGGGCCAGTTCCGTATTGCGGCCACCGCGGCCGGCCGGACCGGAAATGGTGACGCTCGACTCACCGCCGCTCAGCAGCACCGCCGGCGGTGCCACGGGCTGCCCATGCAGGGCGACACTGCGGGCGATGCCGGCGCAGATCGTCCCCATATCCGCGGCTTCGCCCTCCAGCGCATCCCCGAGGATCAGTGGCGTGACGCCGTGCTCGCGGGCGGTGGCCGCGGCGGCCTCGAGGCTGTGCATGGGGGAACACACGATCGCGTGGTGACAACGATCGCCGAGTTCGGTGGCGCTCGGCAGCGGATCCTCACGCTCGGCCGTGCGCAGGGCGTCCGGCACCGGGACGCCGTAGCGCTCCAGCACGCGTGCGGCATCTCCCGCCTGGAACGGCGAAGCCACGGTCGGTCCGGAAGCGATCGTGGCGGGGTCGTCGCCGGGCACATCGGAAACCAGCAGGGTGTATACGGGTGCGGGGGCCGCGAGTGCCGCCAGGCGCCCGCCCTTGATGCGCGATACGGCCTGGCGCACACAGTTGATTTCGCGGATGGTGGCGCCGCTTTTCAGCAGGGCACCGGTGAGCGCGCGCTTGTCCTCCAGACTGAATCCCTCGACCGGGTCGCAGAGCAGCGCGGAGCCGCCGCCCGAGATCAGCGCGATGACCTGATCGTTCGCGGTCAGGCCCGTGACCCGTTCCCGCATTCGCCGGGCGGCGGCGACGCTGCGCTCATCCGGTACCGGGTGGCTGGAGACGAGGCACTCGATCGCGCGGCACTCGCACGGCGTCCCTTCGGGGATCGCGATGGTACCGATGACTTCGCCACCGCGAGCGGCTTCCAGTGCCTCGGCCATCCCGGCGGTCGCCTTGCCGGCCCCCACGACGATGGTCCGGCCCGGCGCCCGTGGGGGCGGCGGCAGATGATCGACCAGGTGGCGCCCGGGCTGGGCGGCGGCGACCGCGTGGTCGAACAGCTGGCGCAGGAATACCGCGGGTTTCACCGGGGTCATTGTCGATTTTCCGCTCGCCCACGCGCGGCCGCGGCTCGTCTCCCGGCGCAGCGGTGCACGGGGCGTGACAGGGTCACCATCCGCTGCGCGATTCCGCGTAATAATCCTGGATCGGCCTTGGCTCCAGCGGTGTGTCAAGCGCCGAAATGGCGAGGCCGAAGGTATCCCGGCCGTCGCGCATGAACTGCAGTGACGAGCCGCAATGGCCGCAGAAAGTGCGCTGAGCGACGTCCGAAGACCGGTAGGTCTGCAACGAGTCCGCGCCTGCAAGGAGGGAGAACTCCTCGTGTCGGAAACGGGCAAAACTGGCGAACGACGCACCGTGCGCCTTCTGGCACATGCGGCAGTGACAACGGATGATCTCGCTCGGAGCGGCGCTCAGTTCGAACTGGATCGCGCCGCACAGGCAGGAGCCTTTCAGGATTTCGCGTTCCAACGACAACCTCCTCACGCAGGGCCCATCAGGCTGGGGTCGATGCTACCGGATGAGGGACGGTGTGTGGGACCGGCAGGATCCCGCTGGTCTCAACTGTCGGTGAGCGGGTCGGCCTCCGCCATCACGATCGGTGCGATATCGACGTTCGCACTGGCGGGCGTCAACGCGCGCGCGATCCGACTCGCAGGGTTGTATTCGCCTGCTGGTGACGCCTCGGCCAGATTGACCAGCAGGCGCTTGTCGTACGCCTCGCCGTCGGGCGTGCGTACCATGCGCAGGGTTGGCCGGAGGCGGGCGTCGGGTCGCGTCTTGA
Source organism: Halofilum ochraceum (assembly GCF_001614315.2). Classification (NCBI taxonomy): domain Bacteria; kingdom Pseudomonadati; phylum Pseudomonadota; class Gammaproteobacteria; order Chromatiales; family Ectothiorhodospiraceae; genus Halofilum; species Halofilum ochraceum. The sequence continues at coordinate 33,663 of NZ_LVEG02000016.1, read as the reverse complement.
CCACGACGCCGATCGCGCCATTGTCGAGTTCGACCACGCTGCCTACCGGGAATATGCCGAGGCAGCGAATGAACGCCTCGATCAGGTCGGTGCCGAAGGCCGCGTGTTCGTGGCGGTAGAGCTGGTTGAGCGCGTCATCGGCCGAAATCGCATCCCGGTAGGCGCGGTCGCTGGTCATGGCGTCGTAGGTATCCACGACCGCCACGACCCGCACCGCAAGGGGAATCTCTTCGCCCTTGAGCCCGAACGGATAACCGGTTCCGGGCAGCCGCTCATGGTGCAGACGAACGATATCGAGCACTTCCCGCGCGGTTCCGCCGCCGGCGGCCAGGAGGCGATAGCCGTCCTCCGCGTGGCGTTTCATGATCTCGAATTCCCGCTCATCCAGCGGGCCCGGTTTGTTCAGGATCGCGTCCGGTGTGCGTGTCTTGCCGACATCATGCAGGAGGGCGCCGGTGCCGAGGTTCACCAGCTCACTGCGGTCGAGGCCAAGATGGAGGCCGAAGGCGAGGGCGAGCACACAGACATTGACGCAGTGGATCGAGGTGTATTCGTCCCGATCCTTGAGGCTGGTCAGCCAGAGGGCAGCGCTGGCATCGGCCGAAACCCGGCTGACCAGTTCCTCGACTGCCTTCCGGGCCACCTTCGTGTCCACGCTTTTGCCGAATCGCAGATCCGCCATGAGCCGATCGACGGCCTGACGGGCCTGATCCCGACCCGCTTTGGCGGCGGCAACGGATTCGCGAAAACGTGTGCCCGTGGGGAAGCGCTTGTGATCGTTCTCCTCTGGCTGCGAGGCTTCGTCGTGTCTTTCCGGCGGCGTGGCCTGTTTCGATGTCGCCGTTGGCTTGCCGGGCCTGGCGGCATCACGTTCCGCGTCCCGGCGCGCGGCCTGCAGCTCGTCCGGGTCGGATTGATCGGCATCGATGTAGACGAAATCGCAGTAGTTCCCGAGCGTCCGGACTTCCTCGGTCTCCCGGATCGCGAACCCCTGGAACAGGAACGGCGTGTCGAGCCACGGCCGGTCGAGGGCGGCGACGTAGAGTCCCGGGCGCAGACACGCCACGGGCAGTTTCAGTTGGTTCTCCGGATGACTCACCCATTCCCCCCGGGTACCGAGTGTCCGCGGCACAGGCGGCCGCATCCGATCCATGGAGTCGTCGGTCCGGACGCGCGGCCCGCATGCCGCATACCGAAAGTCCGAACCGGTTACCCCCAGCCTAGGACATTTGCAGGCAAAAGTCGCGGCCTATAACGCGCACGATGGAGGTGGCCCGAATCCGTCTACGTCGCGCGGCTTGTGGAATGGCCCACCAGGAGGCCGTCGGGGTGTCCCGGACAGCCTGCTAGAGCGTCGGGTGGTCGGGGCGGGCTTGTGCCTTCTCGTGTCTTTCCTGGCATGCCAGACAGCGGCTCGCGGTTGGCCGCGCGAGCAGGCGTTCGAATACCACGGGTTCACCGCAATCGATGCAGGTACCGTACGCGCCACGCCCGAGCCGATCCTCGGCCGCGAGGATCTCGCGCAGTTCGCCGATCTCGCGCTGGATACCGGCCAGTTCGTCGTCGACCAGCAGATCGGCCAGGGCGTGATCCTCGAGGTCGCCCACCTGGCCCACGAGATCGGTGAACCGGGTCTGTGCGTGTTGCGCGATGTGGTGATCAATCGTGCGGGTGAGTGCGGCCCGTTGCCCGGCGAGGACCGCGGCCAGTCGCTCCGTCTGTTGGGGCGTGAGTCGTGCGGTCATAAGTCCGTTCCGGCCTTCACTTCATACCGCCGGATATAGACGAGCCGCGACGCCGCCTCAAGAGCACCGCGGTCGAGTGCCGTGATCATGAGTGGTCGTGCGAATAGAACGGGCGTGTCCCTCAGGCCGGATCCTCACGATGCGTCGCGACCGTTTTGCCGCTGGTCTCGTCGACTTCGTCGAGGACAACCGGATAGCCCCACAGGAACCCGAGATGGCGCAGCGTGCGCCGGGCCTCGAGCGCGTCCAGCGTCCGGCCGCGGCGCACCGTGTGCCGGATCCGAAGTTCGCGGCTGCCGCGCAGGTCGGCATCGGTCACCTCGATCAGGGGGCGGCTCTCGCCCGGGTCGTACTGGGCGGCCAGCGCGCTGCGGACTCGCCGGTAGCCGCGTTCGTCATGGATCGCACCGACAGTGAGGTACTCGGCGCCGGGGTCATCGTCCAGCCGGAACAGGCGAAAGTCGCGGATCACCCGCGGTGACAGGAACTGTCGGACAAAACTCTCGTCGCGGAAGTCCGACCACGCGCGCTTGAGCGTGGCCAGCGGCGCTCCGTTGCCGGCGAAGTCCGGAAACCATTCACGGTCCTCTTCGTCCGGCTCATTGCAGATGCGCTCGATGTCTTGGCAGATCGCGAAACCCAGTGCGTAGGGATTGATGCCGGAGAAGCCGCGGTGGTCGAACGGGGGCTGGGCGACGACCGAGGAGTGCAGGTGCATGAATTCGAGCATCGCCCCGTCGGTGAGTCGGCCCTGCTCGCGCAGGCGGCTCATGATGGTGAAGTGGCACCAGCAGGCGCAGCCCTCGTTCATCATCTTCGTCTGCCGCTGCGGCTCGAAATAGGTCGACAGGGTACGCACGATCCGCAGCAGTTCACGCTGCCAGGGTTTCAGATTGGGCGCCTGTTTCTCGAGAAACAGCAGCAGGTTTTCCTCGGGCAGCGTCAGCGAACGCTGCAGTGCTTCGTCATCGGTATCGCCCGGTCCCGTCGGGGGCTCGTGGTGGGCGACCACCCGCCACAGTTCGAGTTCGGTTTCCCGCTGGTAGCGCCGGCGTTCCAGCACCCGCTGGTGTTCTTCCTCCACCGTGCGTCGATGGGCCGGCGACAGGCGATCGATACCCTGCTCCTGGAGCGCATGCGCCGCGTCGAGCGTGCGTTCCACCGCCTTCTGGCCGTACTCGTCCTCGCAGCGCGCGACGTAATTGCGCACGAATTCCGCGTAGTCGAGGATGGTGTCGGCGTCGGTCCATTCCTGGAACGTCTGGTTGTTGCGGAAAAAGTGGTTGTGGCCCATCGCGGCATGCGCGAGGACCGTCGTCTGGGCGGTCGCGTTGTTCTCCTCCATGAGGTAACACACGGACGGGTTCGAATTGACGATCATTTCCAGCGCGAGACTGGTCTGCCCCTTGCGGTAGAGCATCTCCTGGTGGGCGAAGTGCTTGCCGAATGACCAGTGCCGGTACATATGCGGCAACCCGAGCGAGGCGTAGGCGTCCAGCATCTGTTCCGAACTGATGACCTCGATGCGGTTGCGATAGAGCTCCAGTCCGAGTTCACCGACGCCGACCTCGGTGACGGCGTCATGGATCGCCTCGAGGTCTTTCAGGGTCCAGTCTCCGCTGGTGAAAAGCGGCGTCCCCGAGCGCTCTTTCGGCGGTAGTGTCTCGGTGCTCATGATTCGATCCCGGCTCGGTGGAACAGATCGCGGAAGACCGGATAGATATCGGCGGGCCGCGCGATACTCCGGCGGGCGAAATGGGCGTGGCGATCCGCGATGGCGTCGTAGGCCTTCCAGAGCGCGCTGGGGTTGCCGGCGAGCGGGTCCTGTCCCACCGCCGAGTTGCGCGCCACTTCGACATAGGCGCCGTACTGACAGATCGGGAGTACGCGCTGATCGAGCAGTTCCACGCAGCGCGGCAGATCTTCCCGCCAGTCGTCACCATCGGAGGCCTGGGCGAGATAGAGATTCCAGTCCTCGATCGGGAACCGGTCCTTGACGATCCGCAGCATTTCCTCGAACGCGCTCGATACGATCGTGCCCCCGGTGAGCCGATCGTGGAAGAAGGTCTCTTCATCGACTTCCTCGGCCTGTTGGGTGTGGCGTATGAACACCACCTCGACGCGTTCGTACTGACGCACCAGGAACAGGTGCAGCAGCATGAAGAAACGCTTGGCCAGGTCCTTCATGTCCTCGTCCATGGACGCGGACACATCCATCAGGCAGAACATCACGGCCTGGGTGACAGGGCGGGGGACGCTGTCGAAGAAGCTGTAGCGCAGATCGATCGGATCGATGAACGGGACTCGGGTGCGGCGTTCGCGGGCCCGCGCGAGCTGGTCCTCGATCTCGGCGATCCGGGTGGCCGCGGAGCGGCCGTCCGCTGGCGTGATCGCCCCGGAGCGCAGCTGTTCCAGTTCGTGCTCGAGCGCTTCGATGGCGGTCTGGGTGGGGCGGCGCAGTGCAACCCGGCGCGCCATCGAGTGGCGCATGGTGCGTTCGAGATTCATCCGCACCGGTGGTCCGTCGGTGGTGAACCCCGCCCGCTGCCGTACGGTCGATGTCTGCGACGCGACCCGCGTCTTGACGAGATCGGGGAGTTCGAGGTCCTCGAAGAACAGATCGAGGAACTCGTCCCGCGAGAGCTGGAACGTGAACGCGTCTTCGCCTTCGCCCTCGGGGCTGCCCTCGGCGCCGGATCCGCCACCGCCGCCCTCGGGCCGCGCGATCCGGTCGCCCTCGACGAACTCCCGGTTGCCCGGCAGGACATGCTCACGGCGTCCGGCCCGCGGGTCCGGCACGAACCGCGGCTCGTGCACGTCGTCGCGCGGGATCGAGACCGTCTCGCCGCGCTCCGCGTCGGTGATGCCCCGGTTCTTCAGGTTCTCCCGGATCGCGCCGCGGATCTGTTCGCGTGCCCGGCGCACGAAGCGCTGCCGGTTGCCGAGGTTCTTGCCCTTCGGCTGCTGTCGGCGGTCGACGATGACGTCCATGGCTCAGCCCGCCTTGCGTACGCGCATATACCAGTCGACCAGGCGCCGGACCTGGCGCTCCGTGTAGCCGCGTTCGACCATCCGCTCCAGGAATGCCTCGTGTTTCTTCTCGGTTTCGCTGTCCTTTTTGGCGCCGAACGAGATCACCGGGAGGAGTTCCTCGACGTTGGCGAACATGCGCTGTTCGATCACCTCGCGGATCTTCTCGTAGGCGGTCCAGCGGGGATTGCGCCCATTGTTACGGGCGCGCTCGCGCAGCGCGTACTTGACCACCTCGTTGCGGAAGTCCTTGGGATTGGCGATCCCCGCGGGTTTCTCCGTCTTCGCCAACTCATGATCGAGCGTCTCGCGATCCATCAACTGGCCGGTGTCCGGGTCCTTGAAGTCCTGGTTCTCCACCCAGGCGTCCGCGTACGCGATATAACGATCGAACAGGTTCTGGCCGTAGTCGTCGTAGGACTCGAGATAGGCCTTCTGGATCTCCTTGCCGATATGTTCGGCGTAGCGCGGACCCAGTTCTTCCTTCACGAACGAGAGGTAGTTTGCCTCGGTGTCGGCCGGGAACTGTTCGCGCCGGATCGCCCGTTCGAGTACGTACATCAGGTGAACCGGATCGGCGGCGACCTCCTTCGTATCGAAATTGAAGGTCTCGGACAGGACCTTGTAGGCAAATCGGGTCGACAGGCCCGACATGCCCTCGTCCACGCCGGCCACATCGCGGTATTCCTGCACCGTGCGCGCGGTCGGATCGGAATCACGCAGGCTTTCGCCGTTGTAGACCAGCATCTTCGTGTACAGCGATGAATTCTCGTGCTCCTTCAGCCGTGTGAGCACCGAGAACTTCGCGAGCATGTTCAGGGTCCCGGGCGCGCACGGCGCGTTGGCAAGCTCGGACTCGCGCAGCACCTTGTCGTAGATCATGGCCTCTTCGGTGTAGCGCAGGCAGTAGGGCACCTCGATGACGCAGATACGGTCGAGGAAGGCCTCGTTGTTGCGATTGGCCTTGAAGCTCTGCCACTCGGACTCGTTCGAGTGCGCCAGGATCAGGCCATGGTAGGGCATGGCGCCGAGATTCTCCGAGCCCACGTAGTTGCGCTCCTGGGTGGCCGTGAGCAGGGGATGGAGCATCTTCTGCGGCGCCTTGAACATCTCGACGAATTCCAGAATGCCCTGGGTCGTGAGATTGAGGCCCCCGGAGTAGGAGTAGGCATCCGGGTCTTCCTGGCTGTAGAACTCGAGCTTGCGGATATCCGGCTTGCCGACCAGCGTGGAGATGTCCTGGTTGTTTTCGTCCCCCGGTTCCGTCTTGGCGACGGCGATCTGGCGCAGCTTCGAAGGGTGCATCCGCACCACCGAGAAACGCGTGAAGTCACCACCGAATTCGTCGAGGCGTTTCAGCGCCCACGCGGAGCACATGCCCGGCAGGCGATGCTTCGGGATTCCGTATTCCTGTTCCAGCCGCTCTCCGTAGCGTTCGGCGTCGAACAGGCCGAGCGGACTCTCGTACAGTGGACTCAGCTGCTCGCCGGCCTTGAGGACATAGATCGGCCGCTCTTCCATGAGGTGTTTCAGGCGCTCCGCGAGAGACGACTTGCCGCCGCCGACGGGGCCAAGCAGATACAGGATCTGTTTGCGCTCCTCGAGCCCCTGGGCCGCATGGCGCAGGAATCCGACGAGCCGTTCGATGACCTCTTCCATGCCGAAGAAGTCGGTGAAGTACGGGTAGTGCTTGAGGGTCCGGTTCTGGAAGATTCGTCCGAGGCGTTCGTCGGTGGACGTGTCGATGAACTCGGGTTCGCCGATGGCGTCGAGCATGCGCTCGGCCGGGCCCGCGTACATCAGCGGGTCATTGCGGCATCCTTCGAGATATTCCTGGAAGGACATCTCGACGGCGGTCCTGCGTTCGCCGTATTCGCTCTGCGCAAGATCCAGAATGCTGGTTTCGCTCATTGTCTCTCCGCGATGGTCTGTGCGTCTGGTCTCTCCCTCTTCTGGTTATAGTCGTTCAATGACTGGCGGTTTAGGCCCCGCACAATGAATGATTCGTTTGAATCCATCCTTTGGATGGCCGGCCACGGTGGCCATGGAAAACGGCGGCCACGCCCACGGTTTCCCGTTACCCGTGGGCGATGCGGAAGCGCACTCCCTCTTTTATCGTGCGCTTCCTGCACCCTCGCTTCTATTAGACTCCCCGTACAGCGGGTGTGCAACGACCATTCGACGGCACCGCACGACCGGCTGTCGGTAGGTCCCAACCCTCATCTTTCGACAGCATTGCGCCGGGATCCGTTCACGCGCGTTCAGGACCTTCGGCGTCGCTTTCGGTCGAGAGGGGCGGAAACGCGATACGGGCAGGGTGCACAACCGTAGCCCGGATGCGCGCGCAGCCCCGGGGTACGCTCAGGGATCGCACGGCGACACGAGCGCCGTCCGGCCGCGAGGCACATGCACGGGCCTTGTAGTCCGGTACCGGACCTGGCGCGACTCTCCGGCGGGGACGATCCCCGCCCTCGTCAGTCCGCCTTGTGGCGCAGCTGTGCGCGGGCCGTTGCTCGAATCTCGGCATCGTCGCCCGGATCCCAGGTGGCCCCGCAGGGCTGGCGCATGACGACCCGCCACGCCTCGATCGGGACCCGGTACCCGGAGCGCCACTGGCCGCGTTCGCCGACCGCCGCCGCGGCGCCCTGGTCGCGGATGGGGCCGATGTCGGCGTACTGGCGGACGAGTTCCGTGACCGCTCGCGTGAGTTCCGGGTCGTGTACCCGGGTGCGCCATTCCGTCGGGATTTCCACCCAGGCCTGATGCCCGCGCCGCACGCAGCGCCAGTCCGGGGCGAGTTCCTCGAGCCGCAGATCGCGCACCCGCGGCTCCGGGCGGCCATCCACCCAGAACCAGCCGCCGTCACCCCGTCGCAGGGCACCGTCGAGTTCGGTAATCTCGGGTAAAGTGATACTCATCACGGCATTCCGCGGAACCTCTATCGAATCGGTTCCCGTTCCAAAACCAGAAAACCACGCCCGAATACCCGCTTGCAAGCGCTGAACGCGGAGGGTCGGGCCCTGCATGCTCAGCTCCGCCGCCTCACCGCAAGCGAAACGCCCACGGCCGCAATGGAATCGGAGCGCCTGTAGGAGCGAGCTCGCTCGCGAACCGGTGTCTTTGTGCCCACAAGCTCAAAATTCATCAAGACGCGACCACACCGTGGTTCAGGGGATACATGCGCTGCCGGACCGAAGCCGGTTCGCGGCCAAGGCCGCTCCTACAATCAGTCTGCCGCCTGCCGCCGCCAGACGTGAATCCGGCTTACAATCCTTGGCCCTTGGCCCTTGGCCCTTGGCCCTTGGCCCTTGGCCCTTGGCCCTTGACCCTCAGCCCTCACCCACATGCTTCAACAGCAGATCCACCTCCACATCCACCTGCCGGCCCACCGTATCGCCGGAAGACCACTCGCCGGTACCGACTTCCCAGCGTGTGCGGTCCATGCTGAGCCCGCCCTGCATGATCGCCGTGGCCTTGCCCTCGATACGGGCGCTGTCGCCCCGGCGCGTCCACGTGAACGGGAGGGTGACCTCGTGGGTATTCGACTTGATGGTCAGATCGGCGACGGCTTCGTACTCGTCGCCTCCTTTGTGCACGATCCGCTTCGTCTGGAACCGCGCCCGCGGGAACTTCTCGAACCAGAACCAGGGCTTGTCGGCAAGCGTGCTGTCGCGGTCGTTGGAGCCCGTGTCCACGCTGGTCACGTCCACCTTCACGTCAAAGGCGCTGGCGGCGAGGTCGTCGGCGTGGAAGGTCATGTCGGCGTCGAAATCCCGGAACCGGCCGCTGAACTCGCTGCCAGTCTGGGTCGCGGTGAATCCGAGCCGGCTCTCCTCGTGGATGACCGACCAGTTGCCCGCGTGGGCCAGCGGGCTCGCCACCAACAGAAGGAGCAGGACGGCCGTCAGGAAAAGATGCCGCTGCGGCAGGTGCGCAGTAGGCTCCGGGTTGCTCGGGCAGGCTACTTGATCGGCTCGCATATCACTCTCCGCGAATCGGGTCGCTCGCGCGACTGAACGGCAGCATCCGCCGGAGCACGGCGTCGCGATTGACGATGTGGTGCTTGAGCGCGCCGAGGACGTGCAGCGCGAGCAGCGCGCAGATGGCAATGAACATCCAGTAGTGGGCGATCTTCGCCAGGTCGCCGATGGCGGATTCGTCGGCGCTCGCCGGAATGATGTCCGGAACCGGGAAAACGCCGTACAAGTCGAGCGGGAAATTGGCCGCCGAGTGGATCACCCAGCCCGACAGCGGCATGGCGATCATGAGCACGTAGAGCAGCACGTGGCTGCTGTGGGCGAGGGCGCGCTCCCAGCCGGCCATATCGCTCGGCAGGCGTGGACTCGGGTTGGTGAACCGCCACAGCAGCCGCAGCACCGCCAGCCAGAGGACGGTGAGACCGATACTCTTGTGCCAGTAAAAGGCTTCCACCTTGGTGGGCGAGACGGGCAGGCCTTCGGCCCAGTAACCGAGCACCAGGTTGGTGATGATGAAAAGCGCGATCAGCCAGTGGAAGGTCTTGGCGATCGCGCCCCAGTTGGTCGATGTATTGCGCAGGCGCATCGTATTCGGCCGGGGCGGGCGCGCCCGCCCCGGCGCTCCCCCTGGTCAGAGATCGGATTCGCGCTGCATCTCGGAGGAGATGCTGATGGTGACTTCGTCACTCACGCTGGGCGCATATTTGCCCATGTTGAACGCGCTCCGGCTGACCGTGGTGGTCGCGTCAAAGCCGATGGTCTTTGCATTCGTTACCGGGTGCTGGCCGATCTTGTTGATCGTCGTATCCAGGGTGACCTCTTTCGTTACGCCCTTGAGGGTCAGGTCGCCCGTCACGTGCAGGCGGTTGTCACCGACCGGCTCGATCCCGGTGCTGGTAAACGTGGCCTCCGGGTACTCGTCGGTATTGAACCACTCCGGTTTTTCCGTGAGGTGCCCGTTGAACGTATCGAAACCGCTATCCACCGAGTCAAGGTCGATGGTCACCTCGACGGAACTGTTGGCGTGGTCTTCGGGATCGAACTGGAGCTCGCCCGAGAACTCCTCGAACTCGGCGCTGGTGGTCGAAAACCCGAAATGATCCCAGCTGAACTGGATATTCGTGTGTGCCTTGTCAAAGACATAGGTTTCGGCGGCCAGTGCCGGCTGTGCGATCGCCAGCGCGGCGAAGGCCACGGTCGTGCCAAGCATGCGTCGGACCATCGTGCTACTCCTTGTTTCGCTTGTTTTCGCTATGCCCCGTGTGGGGCCGAGTGGTGTGCGTGCGTTTCCGTGATACTAACCCGGGGGCGGCGCGCCATGGCAACGGCGCACTCCCCGCGTTCGTGATCCGTATTCGTTGTCAGCCGCCCAGGGGATTGCTGGCGAGCCGCTCCCGCCGCAGTTCGCGCACCTGTTCGACTCGTGTGGACAGCCGGGTATGCTCGGTCGACCCGGGCTCGGCATGCTCGAGGGCGAGCTCCATTTGCGTCAGGGCCTGTTCCAGTCGATCCACGCGCACGTAGTATTCGCCCAGCGCTTCGTGGCTGCGACCGGGGCGCCCGGCGGTGTCGGCCGCCTCCGCGAGCAGGCGCCATGCACCGGGTTCGATCGGGCCGTTGCCACGCAGGTAATCGGTTACCAGTTCGACTGCCTGATCGGCCTGATCGTTCCCCAGCAGGAGCTGATGGCCGGTCGCCACTACGGGGTAGCTCTCCGGGTGCAGGGCGCGGGTATCCTCCCAGGTTGCCAGCGCCGCGTCGGCATCACCGCTGGCCTGCAGTGCCCGCGCCAGCGCAAGGCCGTAATGCAGGTTGTCGGGCGCGGCCGCGTGCAGTTCGTCGAGGCGCTCGCGTGCGCGCCCGGGCTGGTCGAGTCGCAGTTCGAGCACCGCGAGGCCGTATTCCCGCGCGGCCGCGCGGTCCGCGTCGTCGGTCGGCTCGCGCAGCCGCCACCGATCGTGGAGCCGGCCAGGCTGGTCGCTGTATACGGCCTCGATGCGCGCTTTCATGAGTTGGAAGGACAGCGTGTCGCTGCGCTGATCGGAGCGCTCCAGGGCCCCGGCACGGGAGGCCGCCTCCGCGATCCGGTTCTGCGACAGGGGGTGCGTGCGGAGGAATTCGGGGACCTGGCTGCCGCCTGGTCCCGACGCGCGCATGAGCGTTTCGAAAAACTCCGTCATGCCGCTCGGCGCGTATCCGGCGCGCGCGAGCAGCTCAATCCCGATCCGGTCGGCCTCGTACTCGTTCGAGCGCGTGTAGTTGATCCGGCGCTGCTGCTCGGCGGCGATACCGCCGGTAATCGCGGCCTGACCCGCCTGGGGGTTCTGGGAACCGATCACGATACCCGCCAGGATCGCCGCCAGCGTGGCGTAGCTGTCGCGCTGCGAGCGCGCGAAGGAGCGAGCGATGTGGCGTTGCGACACATGGGCGATTTCGTGCGCGATCACGCCGGCCAGCTGGGCCTCGCTGTCGGCCTCGAGAATCAGCCCGGAGTGCACGCCGATATAGCCGCCCGGGCCGGCAAAGGCGTTGATCGAATTATTGCGGACCACGAAGAACGTATAGCCGTTCACCGGGGTCGAGTCGCTGTGGGCCGCGAGGCGGCGGCCGACGCCATCGAGGTAGGCGGCGATCTCGGGATCGTGGTTGAGGTCGAGCGTGCGTCGCGCCTGCACCATCAGCTCGCGGCCGATCTCGGCCTCCTGGCGGGGCGACAGTACCTGGTCCACGGGCTCGCCCATTGCGGGGAGCTCGCTGGCGGTGGCCGCCGGGGCACCGCTTACGGTGGCCAGCAGCAACAGGATCGCGATGCGTCGAATCAATGCATTGGTCTCCGGATGCAACGATCCGGCTGCGGCGGCGGCAGTGTCCGGTCGACACCCGTGCCGCAGCCCGTGGCCGGGCCCCGGACCTCCCGATTATGGCTCGGCTGCAGCCGCTTGCCCATTACTCTTGCGTAATCCCGAGGCCCAGAAACACCCCGTGGGCGGCAATGCGCCCGGGGAATTCCCGGGTGGAGCGCCGGTCTGGTCGAGTAAGCCGCTCAATCCCCGTGAAATCCGCGGTCTGGCGTATTACACTTGACAGTTCAGCCGGACGCGTTGCGACCGGCGGAGCGACGGCCGGCCGTCGCTTCGATTCTCATCGACTCTCGGGGGAGTTGTACCGTGGAATTATCCGGCGGCGAAATCGTGATGGAGGCCCTCCGGCGCGAGGGGGTCGAACACATCTTCGGGTATCCCGGTGGTGCGGCGCTTCATATCTATGATGCGCTGTATCAGCAGGACGCGGTGGAGCACATCCTCGTACGCCACGAGCAGGGCGCCGTACACGCGGCGGACGGCTATGCGCGCTCGACCGGCAAACCCGGCGTGGTGCTCGTCACCTCGGGGCCCGGTGTCACCAACTGCGTGACCGGGATCGCGACCGCCAATATGGACTCCATCCCGATGGTGATCCTCTCCGGCCAGGTGGCGACGAAGGCGATCGGTTCCGATGCGTTCCAGGAGTGCGACGCGGTCGGCATCACGCGCCCCTGCGTCAAGCACAACTTCCTGGTCGACCGGATCGAGGATCTGGCCGAGGTCATGGCCAAGGCGTTCTACGTGGCGACCTCGGGTCGTCCCGGCCCGGTGCTGGTCGACATCCCGAAGGACATCACCGCGCCGCATATCAAGGTCCCGTTCGAGTACCCGGAACAGATCCGGATGCGCTCGTACAACCCGACCGTGAAGGGGCATCCCGGCCAGATCCGCAAGGCCGTGGATCTGCTGCTGTCGGCCGAGCGCCCGATGGTGTACTCCGGCGGCGGCGTCATTCTCGCCGACGCCTCGGAAGAATTGACCGCGCTGACCCGCGAGCTGGGCTATCCGATCACGAACACCCTCATGGGGCTCGGCGCCTATCCGGCCACGGACGAGCAGTTCGTCGGCATGCTCGGCATGCACGGGACCTACGAGGCGAACATGGCGATGCACGAATGCGACGTGCTGTTCGCCATCGGCGCCCGGTTCGATGACCGCGTGACCGGTGAACTCGAGCACTTCTGCCCGCATGCCCGGATCGTGCACATCGACGTCGACCCGGCGTCGATCTCGAAGAACGTCCATGTCGACGTGCCGATCGTCGGCGACGTCCGCCATGTGCTGGACGATATGCTCAAGGTGGTGCGCGCCAGCGACCGGCGCCCGGATCCGCAGGCGCTCGAGACCTGGTGGGGCCAGATCCGCCGCTGGGCGGCGACGGACTGCCTCGCCTATGATCGCGAGGCCGATGTCATCAAGCCGCAGTACGTGGTCGAGAAGCTGTACGAACTGACGAAGGACTCCGAGACCTACGTCACCTCCGATGTCGGCCAGCACCAGATGTTCGCCGCCCAGTTCTACAAGTTCGACAAGCCGCGGCGCTGGATCAACTCCGGCGGCCTCGGAACCATGGGCTTCGGCCTGCCCTCGGCGATGGGGGTCAAGCTGGCCCATCCGGATGCCACGGTCGTCTGCGTGACGGGCGAGGCCAGCATCCAGATGTGCATCCAGGAACTCTCGACCATGAAGCAGTACGATCTGCCGGTGGTCATCGTCAACCTGAACAACCGCTACATGGGGATGGTCCGTCAGTGGCAGGAGTTCTTCTACTCCAAGCGCTACTCCCATTCCTATGTGGACGCGCTGCCGGACTTCGTGGCCCTCGCCGAGAGCTACGGGCATCGCGGCGTGCGCGTCGAGAACAAGGCGGATGTCGAGGGCGCCCTGCGCGAAGCGCTGGAACGGCGGGGTGAGGTCACGTTCCTTGATTTCATCACGGACCAGACGGAGAACGTCTACCCGATGATCGCAGCCGGCAAGGGGCATCACGAGATGCACCTGTCGAGCGACCGCGAACTGGCCTGAAGGAACCCGTCGAATGCGGCACATCATATCCCTGTTGCTGGAGAACGAGTCCGGCGCGCTTTCCCGCGTGTCCGGGCTTTTTTCCGCCCGTGGCTACAACATCGAGTCGGTGACGGTCGCGCCGACCAACGATCGCTCGCTTTCGCGCATGACGATCGTGACTTCCGGAACGGACGAGATCGTCGAGCAGATCACCAAACAGCTGAACAAGCTGGTCGATGTGGTGCGCCTGTCCGATCTCACCGAGTCGAGCCACGTGGAGCGCGAGCTGCTGTTGATCAAGGTCCGCGCCGAGGGCACCGGGCGCGAGGAGATCCGCAGCCTGGTCGACATCTTCCGCGGCCAGATCGTCGACGTGACGGAAAAGAGCTACATCATCCAGCTGACGGGTGACGGGCAGAAGATCGACGCGTTCATGAACGCGCTCGGGGAGCACACGATCCTCGAGGTGGCCCGGTCCGGAGCGACGGGCATCGCGCGTGGCGAGAAGGTCCTGAGGTACTGAACGTCACCGATTGAACAATCGACACCTGATTCCGTAGCCCGGTTGAAGCGAAGCGGAATCCGGGGGCACGCCGCTTCTGGTGATCCCCCCGGATTCCGCTTCGCTTCATCCGGGCTACACGGAAATACTCATCGAACGAAGAACGAACTGACGGAGAGACACGCGATGAACGTCTATTACGACAAAGATGCCGACCTTTCGCTGATCACCAAGCGCAAGGTGGCGATTATCGGTTACGGCTCGCAGGGCCATGCCCATGCGAATAACCTGAACGAGTCCGGCGTCGATGTCACCGTCGGTCTGCGCCCGGGCTCGGCCTCGGAGCAGAAGGCGAGCAACGCGGGCCTGAAGGTCGCCTCGATCGAGGATGCCGTGGCCGCCGCCGACGTCGTGATGCTGCTGGCCCCGGACGAGCACCAGAAGGCGATCTACGAGGAGCGGATCCTGCCGAACATCAAGCAGGGCGCGGCGCTCGCATTCGCCCACGGTTTCAACATCCATTACGGCCAGATCGAACCGCGTGCCGATCTCGACGTGATCATGGTGGCGCCGAAAGGCCCCGGGCACCTGGTGCGTTCGACCTACACCCAGGGCGGCGGCGTGCCGAGCCTGATCGCCGTCAAGCAGGACTCGTCCGGCCAGGCCGGGGCGATCGCGCTGGCCTATGCCTCCGCGAATGGCGGTGGTCGCGCCGGCGTCATCGAGACCTCCTTCCAGGAAGAGACCGAGACCGACCTGTTCGGCGAGCAGGTGGTACTGGTCGGTGGCCTCGGGTCGCTCATCCAGAAAGGCTACGAGACCCTGGTCGAGGCCGGCTACGCGCCGGAAATGGCGTATTTCGAATGCCTGCACGAGACCAAGCTGATCGTCGATCTGCTCTACGAGGGCGGTCTCGCCAACATGAATTACTCGATCTCGAACACGGCCGAGTACGGCGGTTTCACGCGCGGTCCGCGGATCATCAACGACGATGCGAAGGCGGAGATGCGCCGGATCCTCGACGAGATCCAGAACGGCGAGTTCGCGCGCGAGTTCATCCTCGAGAACCAGGCGAACGCCCCGGTCCTCAAGGCGAACCGCCGCATTGCCGATGAGCACGAGATCACCCAGGTCGGCAACAAGCTGCGCTCGATGATGCCCTGGATCGCGTCGTCGAAGATCGTCGACAAGTCGAAGAACTGAGCGGACGAAACGGCCAGCGGCCAGCTCCATGCGCCTGCTGACACTCTTCCGCCTGCCGTTCGGGATCGCGGTCCTGGCCGGTCTGGGCGCGGCGGTCAGCGGTTCGCCGGCGCTGGTCGCTCTGGCGGTCCTCGCCGGTGCCGGCATCTACGTCCTCGGGCGTGATCCGGAGCGCAGTGTGCCGTCCCATCCGCTGGGTATCGTGAGTCCGGTGGACGGCCGCATTGATGCGGTGGAGCGGATCGAGGACCCGTTTCTGCGCCGTGACGCGCTCGCGGTCGTGGTGCAGCAGGGCTGGATCGCCCCGGCCATCCTCTGCAGTCCGGCCGAGGGCCGTATCGTACAGATCTGGGCCGGGCCCGAAATCCCGGGCCATGTGGATGGCGAGCGCCTCGCCATCCATCTGCGCACGGACGAGGGCGATGACGTCGTCTTCACCGTGAGCCGTCCGCCCCTGTCCCGCGGCCCGCTGCGCTGGTCGGTACAGCCGGGCGAGCGGGTCGGTCAGGGGCAGCGGCGGGGATTGGCCGGCTGGGGCCGGCGCATCACGCTCTATCTGCCGCCCGACAGTACCCCCGCGGTACAATCGGGCGAGTCGGTGGAGGCGGGCGCGACCCTGCTGTGCCAACTGGTACACGGGGCCTGATGCCCCGGGGAGTCGTCATTGAATACAGCGGATGAACGCAAACGCCGACGCGGCATCTATCTGTTGCCGAGCCTGTTCACGACCGGCGCACTGTTCGCCGGTTTCTTCGCCATCGTGGCCGCCCTGCAGGGGAATTTCGCCCCGGCGGCGATCGCGATCCTCATCGCGATGGTGCTCGACGGGCTCGATGGGCGCGTCGCCCGCATGACCGATACCCAGAGTGATTTCGGCGCCGAATACGACAGCCTGTCGGACATGGTGTCGTTTGGCGTGGCACCGGCACTGATCGTCTACGAGTGGTCGCTCAAGAATGTCGGCGATGTCGCCGCGAGCTGGAGCCAGCTCGGATGGCTGGTGGCCTTCATCTATACGGCCTGCTGCGCGCTGCGCTTGGCCCGCTTCAACACCCAGGTCGGCAAGGCCGACAAGCGCTTTTTCCAGGGGCTGGCGAGCCCCTCGGCGGCCGCCGTGATGGTGGGCATGGTCTGGGTTTCCCGCTCTTTCGGCATCTCCGGGCAGGAGCTGATGACGCTCGCGTTCGTCGTGACCCTCGCCACCGGACTGCTGATGGTCACCAGCCTGCCGTATTACAGCTTCAAGGATCTCGGCGGTCACCGGCGCGTGCCGTTCATCACCATGCTGGCCGTGGTCATGCTGTTCGTGTTCGCGACCATCGATCCGCCGGTCGTGATCTTCGCCGGCTTCGCGCTGTACGCCCTTTCGGGGCCGGCGTGGTGGGCGTTTCGGCGGCTGCGGCGCCGGGGACGCCGCCATCCGGGCGCCGGCGCGGAAGCGGAGGCCGGCGTGCCGGCTGACGATTCGGACGGACGGGCCGGCAACGACCCCGGCCCGCATGTCGACGACGGCGCCGGTCGCCGCTGAGGGAGCGACCGCGGATGCGACGTTTCCATGACGGCGAAGGCGTGGAATGGACGGTCGCCGTGTCCGCGGGCTCCTATGGCGCGATCACCCTGATGTTCGCGGCCGCCGGCAACAGCGGCGTCTGCTGGTTGGCGCTCGAGGCGGACAACGCCGCCGAAGCCCAGACCATGCTCGCGGATTTCAGCGACGAAGAACTGCGTGCGCGGCTCGCGCGCGCCGAGTGGTGGGACGACGAGGGCGCCTAGTGGGCCATGCGGTCAGTCCGCTCAGAGAGTAACCGGACTCCCCGTATGGCCCACCAGTGATCCGCCTGGCCGATGCCCTTCTGCGGCATGTCGCGCCATAGTCCGTTCCGCTGGGCCGCTGCTATAATCCGCCGCAGCCGATCAGCGATCACCAGGCGCCCGCGGCGGCGCATCTCAGACCTATAAAACGGGAAGGGCCTCTCCAATGAATACCAGTCAACTGATCACGGTCGCCAACGCGCTCGTCGAGCCCGGCAAGGGGCTGCTTGCCGCCGACGAGAGCGGGCCGACGATCGCGAAGCGTTTCCGTGAAATCGACGTCGAATCGACCGAGGAGAACCGCCTGGCGTACCGCCGGCTGTTGTTCACCACGCCCGAAATCGAGCGCTACCTCAGCGGTATCATCCTGTTCGACGAGACCATTCGCCAGAGCGCGAGCGACGGCACGCCGCTGCCGAAGGTCCTTTCGGACAAGGGCGTGGTGCCCGGGATCAAGGTCGACAAGGGCGCGAAGCCGCTCGCCGGGTTTGGCGAGGAGAAGGTCACCGAGGGCCTGGATGGCCTGCGCGAGCGGCTCGCCGAGTACTACGAGCTGGGCGCGCGCTTCGCCAAGTGGCGGTCCGTCATCGCGATCGGCGAGGGCATGCCCACCACCGCCTGCATGGAGGCGAACGCGCACGCGCTGGCCCGCTACGCCGCGCTCTGTCAGGAAGCGGACATCGTGCCGATCGTCGAGCCTGAGGTTTTGATCGACGGCGAGCACACCATCGAACAGTGCCGCCAGGCCACGGCCGAGACCTGGTATCACCTGTATAACCAGATGCACCGCCAGGACGTGCTGCTCGAGGGCTCGCTGCTCAAGGCCAGCATGGTGCTCTCCGGCAAGGCCTGTTCCGAGCAGGCGAGCGTTGAAGAGGTCGCCGAGGAAACCGTATCGCTGGCACGCGAGCTTGTGCCGGCCGCGGTACCCGGCATCGTCTTCCTCTCCGGTGGGCAGTCGCCGGTGCGTGCCACGCAGCATCTCGATGCCATGAACCGCCTGGGCGAGCAGCCCTGGAAGCTCGGCTTCTCCTACGCCCGCGCGCTGCAGGAACCGGTCATGCAGGCCTGGCGGGGCGACGACGGCAACACCGAGGCGGCGCAGAACGCGCTCTTCCAGCGCGCGAAGCTCAACAGCGAAGCGATGCTGGGTCGTTACTCGAGTGATATGGAAGAGGCGGCCTGAGCCGCTGACTTCCCCATCGCCCCGGTCCGCCCACAGCGGGCCGGGGCGATTTCATTCAGGCCGGCGGATGGCCTCCATCCGTCACGGGCAACCTTCGTCATCTCCCCCGCATGAGCGATCCGGACAAAGAGCGGTACGCGCGTACCGACGAAAAAGACCTCCTGCCCGCCTGGGACATGTTCATCATGGCCCTGATCGTCGGCATCCTCGCCGGCGTCGGGTCGATTCTCTTTCAGGGTACGATCGCGTTTTCCGAGAGCCTGCTGTTCTACGGCGAGTTCGGTTTTCACTTCGAGCCCGACGAACACTTGGCGCTGAGCCCGTGGGGCTGGGGCGTCATCTTCGTGCCTGTCGTCGGCGCGGCGATCGTCACCTGGATCACCAATACGCTGTCGCCGGAGTCGCGGGGGAGCGGTGTGCCCGAGGTGATGCACGCCATTTACTACCACGGGGGTCGTATCCGCCCCGTCACGGTGGTGGCGAAGGCGCTCGCCTCGGCGGTATCCATCGGCAGCGGCGGCTCGGTCGGGCGCGAAGGGCCGATTATCCAGATCGGTTCCTCGTTCGGGGCGCTGGCCGCCGGCTTCCGGGCGATGCCGGCCCGGCAGCGGATCGTGCTGGTCGGCGCCGGGGCGGCCGCCGGCATCGCCGCCACCTTCAACGCGCCGCTGGGCGGACTCGCGTTCGCGGTCGAATTGCTGCTGGTCTCGGTCAGCGCGCTCAATATCGCCGTGGTCGCGAGCGCCACCGTGACGGCCACGTTCATCGGGCGCCTCTATTCCGGTATCGGTCCGACGTTCGAGATCCCCTCCGTCGACCTGTTCTCGGACCACCTGATCGGTACGTACCAGCTGCTGCTTTGCGTGCCGTTCGGTTTGCTGACGGGGTTGGCGGCTGCGGCCTTCGTGCGCTCCATCTACTGGATGGAAGACCGCTTCAACGGGCTGTTCGATAACGATTACCTGTGCCACATGAGCGCGATGTTCATCGTCGGGCTCATGATCTACGGCTTCCTGGTGTATACCGGCGAGTACTATGTCGCCGGAGTCGGTTACGCCACGATCCTCGATGTGTTGCGCGGCGTCCTCACGGACCCCCTGTTCCTGCTGCTGCTGTTCGCCGCCAAGATGCTGGCAACGGCGCTCACCCTCGGGACCGGGGCTTCGGGCGGGGTGTTCTCGCCGTCGCTGTTCCTGGGCGCGACGCTCGGGGCCGCCTGGGCCGAACTGTCGGGCTTCCTGATGCCGGGCATCGAGGTCGATCCGGTCGTGTTCGCCGTCGCCGGGATGGCCGGTATGGTCGGCGCGACGACCTCCGCGGTCGTCACCGCCATCGCCATGATCTTCGAGCAGACGCTGGATTACTCGGCGATCCTGCCGATTATCACCACGGTGGCGCTCGCCTATGTGGTGCGTGTGCGCCTGGTGAGCGAAAGCATCTATACGCTGAAACTGGCGCGGCGTGGGCGCGGGGTTCCGCAGGGGCTGCAGGCGGCCATGTCCGTGACCATGGACGCGCGCAAGGTCATGAGCCGCAACTTCGAGATCGTCGAGTACGAGCACCTGACCGAGTGGTGCCGTACCCGATCCGCCGAGCATGAGGCCCGTTATGCCGTCGTCGTACGCGATGGCGAGATCCATGGCCTCGCGCACGAGGAACGGCCGTGGCTGCTGGCCGATCACGACCCGGAGCAGCTCGTCTGGACCGATTTCCTGCTCGTGCCGCCGGGTATGCGCTGGTCGGTCCTGATGCGGGCGCTGCGCTCCAGCAGCAGCGAGATCGTGATCGTCGGGCGTTCATTGGCGATCGAGGACCTGCGCGGCGTCATCACCGCACGGGAGATCGCTCGGGCAGCGCGAGACAACGCCGATCTGATGGAGTAGCGGCGGCGGTGCGCTTACTAACGCGCGCCGCGGTATCGTGGCAGAATGTGGCCGGCCAAGGATCTGGACCCGGGAATTGCGCAGACTCGATCGCGATCGGCAAACCGGATGGCGGTGTCGCGGGTGAGTGCCCTCGTCCGCCTCCGTGATCAGGCCGCGGGACTGGCCAATGTCGCGCGGCGCGCGTTGGCGGTCAGCCTGCTGGGCCTGGTGCTCGGTGGTCTCGCGTCGCTGGCCGCGACCGGTTTCGTGTTCGCCGTCGAATGGCTCAATGACGTCCTCTGGGTCTCGGCCCGCAGCCGCATGATCCATGGTGACTGGCGTTGGCTGCCCTGGGTGACGGTCGCGGTTCTGGCCACCGGCGGGTTGCTGGTCGGCCTGCTGAATCGCTACGTGCTGCCCGGCGGGCGCGTGCATGGGCCGCCGGATGTGATCGAGGTCGCCCAGAGTGGTCATGGCCGCTTGAGCCTAAGGGCGGGACTCGCCAGTGCCGGCGCGGCCATCGCCTCGCTCGGCGCCGGCGCCTCGGTGGGCCAATACGGGCCGCTGGTCCACCTCGGCGCAACCCTGGGGTCCGCGATCGCGCGCTGGATGCCCGCCGGCGGCGCCACGCTCGGGACGATCGGGATCGGCTGCGGCGTGGCCTCGGCGATCTCGACGGCGTTCAATGCCCCCATCGCCGGGATCCTGTTCGCCCACGAGGTCATCCTCAGGCATTACTCGCTCAAGGCCTTCGCGCCGATCACGGTGGCGTCGACCATCGGCTTCGTCCTGACCAACTTCGTCTTCGAGACCCGGCCGCTGTTCCGGGTGAACGTGGTGCCCGAGGTCGCGCCGGCCGAGTTCGGCGCCTTCATCGTGCTCGGGATCCTCGGCGCACTCGTGGCCATCGCGTTCATGCGCGCGGTGATACTGGCCGGGCGTCTCGCCCGGGCCTCGCGCCTGCCGGTGCCATTCCGGCCGGCCGCGGCCGGTGCCGCCCTCGGGATCATGGCGCTGTGGACGCCGGAGGTGCTGGGGATCGGCAAGGAGACCCTGCGCTTCGCGATCATCCCGGAGGCCTTCTCGGCGGGTGAACTGGGTCTGCTGCTGGTCGCGAAGATCATCGCCACCGCGCTCTGCCTGGGCTTCGGCTTCGCCGGGGGCAGCTTCAGCCCGGCGCTGGTCATTGGCGCGCTGTACGGTGCGCTGGCCGGCTATGTGGCGGCGCCGCTGGTGCCGGGCGCCGCCGATTCGATCAGCGTCTACGCGATCTGCGGGATGGCGGCGGTGACCAGCCCGGTCATCGGCGGGCCGATCACCACCATCCTGATCGTGTTCGAACTGACCCGGAACTATGAATTGACCACGGCCGTCATGGTCAGCGTCGTGTTCGCCAACCTCGTCTCCTATCGCCTGTTCGGCCGTTCCATGTTCGACGAAGCCCTGCGGGCGCGTGGCTGCGACCTGACCATGGGACGTGATCAGCTCGTGCTGGATCACAGCACGATCGAGGCATACATCACGCGGCATTTCGTGGAGGCGCATCCCGGGGAATCGCTGGGCGTGCTGCGCGACCGGCTGATCGCCGCCGAGGCCACGGAGGCGCAGTTGATCGATCGTGAACGCAACTATCTCGGCACCATCACCCTCAGTCGCCTGCTGGTCGCGATCGCGCGGGCGCCGAACGCGACCGTCGACAGCATCGCCGACTGGGACGATGAGGCCCTGCGGGTCGACACGTCGATCTGGGAGGCCCTGAAACACGCCGAATCGAATATCGGCGAGATGCTGCCGGTGCTCGAAAAGGGCGACAGTAACCGGATCGTCGGCGTGATCGCCCAGTCGGTCATCGTGCGCGCCTACCGGGATACGATGTACGGGATCCGACGCGAGGAACACGCGGCGCCATGAGGTCCGTTGCGCTCTGCTGCCTGCTTTTCTGGGGGGCCGCGCTGGCCCAGGACGACCCCGAGCCGCTCCACGTCGCGACCTGGGGCGGGGTGTACGAGGAAAGCCAGCGCAAGGCCTATTTCGATCCGTTCGCCGCGGAGACCGGCGTGCCGATCGAGACCGCCGACTACGCGGGCGGCGTCGAACCGCTGCGCGAGCAGGTGGCCAACGGGCGCCCCGAGTGGGATGTCGCCGATATGACCATGGCGGACCACCGTCAGGCCTGTGAGGAGGGGCTGCTGGAGCCGTTCGATCGCAACAGCCTGGCCGCGGCGCCGGATGGTACGCAGCCGGAACGGGATTTCATCGAGGGCAGTTTCACCCGCTGCGGCGTGGCCCACAACGTGTTCTCGGTGGTCTACGCGTTCGACAAACGGGCCTTTCCGGGCGCCCAGCCGTACCGGATCGAGCACCTCTTCGATCCGGAGCGCTTCCCGGGCCAGCGCGCGTTCCATCGTCGCCCCGATGCGCTGCTCGAATGGGCACTGATCTCCTACGGCGTGCCGGCCGAGGATCTCTACAGCCTGCTGTCGACCGACCGCGGCATGCGGCTCGCGTTCGAGCGGCTGGACCGCATCCGCGAGGATATCGTCTGGTGGAGCGATCCGGCCGAGGCCGTCGAACTGCTGCTGCGCTCCGACGTCTCGTTCGCCATGGGCTATAACGGCCGGTTCTTCGATGCCGCGGTCGTGCGCGACCAACCGATCGAGATCGTCTGGGATGCCCAGGTCTATGAGCTCGAGGTCTGGGGCGTTCCCCGGGGCGCGGGGCGACCCGAGCTCTCGCGTCGGTTCATCCGCTTTGCCACCCGCACCGAATCCCTGGTGGAGCAGACGCGCCATATCGCCTACGGCCCGACCCGGGTATCGGCGAACCGGCGCGTCGGTGAGCACGCCACGGCCGGCGTGCTGATGCGCCCGCACATGCCGACCAACCCCCTGCACATGGACCGGGCGATCGAGAAGGACGTGGCCTGGTACGCGCGCACCCGCGAGCGACTCGACGAGCGCTTCGACGCCTGGCTGGCGGCCGGGGCGGAGTAGGGGGCCGGCGCGACCGTAGGTCCCGCGCAGGGGGGCGTGTGATAATGGGCACAGGCAATCGGAGATCGAGACCATGGCGACTGCAATCTTCGCCGCTGGCTGTTTCTGGCATGTAGAGCATGCGTTCCGCCAGGTGCGTGGCGTGAGCGGGGTCGAGTCCGGCTTCATCGGCGGGCACGTCGAGAATCCGGGCTATAAGCAGGTATGCCGCGAGGACACCGGCCACGCCGAGGCGGTCCGTGTGACCTGGGACCCGGCGCAGGTGTCGTATGAGCAACTCCTCGAAACCTTCTGGCAATGCCACGATCCGACCCAGGTGAATCGCCAGGGACCGGATATCGGCAGCCAGTACCGCTCCGCGATCTTCTATATCGATGAGAATCAGCGCGCGGCGGCCGAGGCCTCGAAGGAGGACCTGCAGTGGTCGGGCCGGGTGAAAGGGCAGATCGCGACCGAAATCGTCCCGGCAGGCGAGTTCTACCGCGCCGAGGAATACCACCAGCGCTACTTCGAGAAAAACGGGATCGTCTGCGGGATCTGACTCGCGATAACCGACGACGTCGCGGGATAGGTTCTCGCCAGGGCGCGGAGGGCGCCAAGGGACGCGAAGATGGTATCCAACTGGCGTAGGTCGGACTTCCAGTCCGACAGATCGTAGGCTCCGGCGTGTCGGACTGGAAGTCCGACCTACACGCGCACTGGCTCTTTTCCCTTGTCCTTTGCGTGCCTTGGCGCTCTTTGCGCCTTGGCGAGAACCAGATTCCGCGGGTCTGGAGAAACCAGACCGGCGCTTGGCACAACCCGCCGCGCGCGTTATATTCGCTTTCGAGTCACTTCACGGATAGCCCTCATGACGGCGCGTTCCGGCCGCAAAGTCGTTTCCCGCGTCGCGGTTTCCCGCGATGCACGGCCGACGTACGCCCTGCTGTCCGGCTCCCTCCTGCTTCTGCTCGCGCTTCTCCTCCTGCCCTAGGGCAGGAGAGATGACCTGGCGAGGCGAAACGCACCCAACCAGAAAACTCCGCACCGACCCACAAGGGGCCGGGATGCGGCGAGCCCGAACCATCGGTGCCGCCGAGGCGGCGCAGGCAGAAGACGGAGCCCGTCATGAGCCACGACAAACTGTACGTATTCGACACGACGCTGCGCGACGGCGAACAGAGCCCGGGCGCGTCGATGACGAAGGAAGAAAAGGTCCGGATCGCGAAAGCGCTGGACCGCATGAAGGTCGATATCATCGAGGCCGGTTTCCCGGCCGCCAGCAAGGGCGATTTCGACGCCGTCCAGGCGGTCGCCCGGACCTGTAAATACAGCACGGTCGCCGGTCTCGCGCGGGCGAAAGAGAGCGATATCGACCGCGCCGGGGAGGCGGTCAAGGACGCCCCCAAGAGCCGTGTGCATACCTTCATCGGCACCTCGCCGATCCACATGCAGGCCAAGCTGAAGATGGAGCCGGATGCGGTGCTGGAATGCGCCGTCGCGGCCGTCCAGCGCGCCCGGCAGTGGACCGACGATGTCGAGTTCTCCTGCGAGGACGCGGGTCGCTCCGAGGCGGATTTCCTCTGCCGTATCATCGAGGCGGCCATCGACGCCGGTGCCCGCACCGTGAACATCCCGGACACGGTCGGTTACAACGTGCCCGAGCAGTACGGTGGGCTGATCCGCAGCCTGCGCGAGCGCGTGCCGAATTCCGACAAGGCGGTCTGGTCGGTGCACTGCCACGACGACCTGGGCATGGCCGTCGCCAACTCGCTGGCCGGTGTCCAGAACGGCGCCCGCCAGGTTGAGTGCACCATCAATGGCCTGGGCGAGCGCGCCGGCAACGCGTCGCTGGAGGAGATCGTCATGGCGGTGCGCACGCGCCGCGACGTGTTCCCCTGCGATACCGACATCGAGACCACCGAGATCCTGCCCACCTCGCGCCTGGTGGCGAACATCACCGGTTTCCACGTGCAGCCGAACAAGGCGATCGTCGGCGCCAACGCCTTCGCCCACGAGTCCGGCATCCATCAGGACGGTGTCCTGAAGGCGCGCGAGACCTACGAGATCATGAAGGCCCAGGACGTGGGCTGGAACAACAACCGCATGGTCATGGGCAAGCACTCGGGCCGCAACGCCTTCCGCAGCAAGCTCGAGGAACTGGGCATCACGTTCGAGACGGCGGGCGAGCTGGACGACGTCTTCGCCCGCTTCAAGGATCTGGCCGACAAGAAGCACGAGATCTTCGATGAAGACCTGCAGGCGCTGGTGACCGAGGCCTACACGGAAGAGGTCAACGAGCGCTATCAGCTCAAGCGCCTGCACGTCTGCTGCGAGAGCGACGTCGTGCCGGAGGCCTCGATCGCGCTGCTGATCGACGGCGAGGAAAAGCAGGCCAAAGCGACCGGCGACGGCCCCGTGGACGCCGCCTTCAAGGCGATCGAGTCGCTGGTGGAGAGCGGCGCGGAACTGCGCCTGTACTCGGTGAACAGCATCACCGGCGGGACCGATGCCCAGGGCGAGGTCACCGTGCGGCTGCTGCAGGGCGATCGCGTGGTCAACGGCCAGGCGGCCGATACCGACATCGTCATCGCCTCGGCCAAGTCGTACGTGAACGCGCTCAACAAGCTCAGCCAGCAGGGTTTCCGCGAGCATCCGCAGATCGCCGCGGCCGATCTCTGAAGGGCTCCCGGGCCGGAGCGCGGCGATGGACGAGGCGACACGGCGGGCCTACCTCGAAGCGATGGGCGTGACCGTCTGGGTGCCGCGTGGATCGCGGACGACCTCTCCCGACGTCGAGACGGTGGGCGACGACACCTTGGCCGAGGTGCCCGCTCCCGATCCGGCGGCGGCGGAATCCGCCGCCGCTCCGGCGTCCATGCCGGAGGACCGCGAGGCGGCGGTCACGACGGCCGATCACGCCGTGTCAGGGACCGATGTGGCGTCGATGGATGGCGAGACCCTGCGCCAGACCATCCTCGGCTGCACCGCCTGCGGGCTGTGCGAGACCCGCACGCAGGCGGTGCCGGGCGTCGGCAGCCTGACCGCCGACCTGCTGGTGATCGGGGAAGCACCGGGCCAGGAGGAAGACCGACGCGGCGAACCCTTCGTCGGTCGTGCCGGTCAGCTGCTCGATCGCATGCTGGCGGCCATCGGTCTCGACCGGCAAACGGTCTATATCACCAATGTCCTCAAATGCCGTCCGCCGAACAACCGCGACCCGAAGGTCGACGAGGTTCAGGCCTGTGCCGGCTACCTGCGGCGCCAGATCGAGCTGATCGACCCGAAGGTGATCCTCTCGGTGGGGCGGATCTCGGCGCAGAGCCTGCTGGAAACCGATCAGACCATCGGCCGCCTGCGCGAGCGCTGGCACCGCTTCGGCCCCAACGGCACGCCGCTGCGGGTCACCTACCATCCGGCCTACCTGCTGCGGAGCCCGGGACAGAAGCGCAAGTCCTGGGAGGATCTCAAGGCCGTTCGGGCCCTGCTGGCCGACTGATGGGGCCGCTGGTGCGCGTCCATCGTGCCGTGCGGTCCGGCCGTCGCGCACGCGCTTGCCCGGGCACCCGGCGCGAGCGTAATTTATGGCCGTCTACCCGCGCGGAACGATCATGGCCGCAGTAGTCGACCCCGCTCTCACGATTCGGCCGATGCAGAACGCCGATCTCGCGGGCGTGCTCGCCGTCGAGCGCGGCGGCTATCCGTATCCGTGGTCGCAGCGGATCTTCGAGGACTGCCTGCGGGTGGGCTATTGCTGCCTGGTGGCCGACTGCGACGGTCGTATCGACGGCCACGGCATCATGATGGCCCGCGCCGGCGAGGCGCATATCCTCAACCTCTGCGTCGATGCCCGCATGCGCCGCTCGGGCGTCGCCAGTGCACTGCTGTCGAATCTGCTGGAGGTCGCGGTCACGGCCAATGCCGACTGCGCCTTCCTCGAGGTCCGTCCGTCCAACCATGGTGCGATCGCGCTCTATCAGGGGGCCGGATTCCACGAGGTCGGCCGCCGGCCGAACTATTATCCGGCGCCGTTCGGGCGCGAGGACGCGCTGGTCATGGCGCGTGGACTCGCGGACCCGGACGAGGAAGCCCCACAGCAGTTATAATACCCGGCTGCGGTCGATCGGGAGCCTGCCCGATGCCGCTGATCCGTTCCACTGACCAGTTCCGATACCCCTATGGCCGATCCCCGCAAAGAGACGGCGCGGCGCCGCACGCTCGCCATCATCTCCCACCCCGACGCCGGCAAGACCACCGTCACCGAGAAGCTCCTGCTCTATGGCGGGGCGATCCAGCAGGCGGGTACGGTCAAGGGCCGCAAGGCCGCGCGCCATGCGACCGCGGACTGGATGCAGATGGAGCAGCAGCGCGGCATCTCCGTGACCTCCGCGGTCATGCAGTTCCCCTACGCCGACCGCATCGTCAATCTGCTCGATACGCCCGGCCACGAGGACTTCTCCGAGGACACCTATCGCACCCTGACCGCGGTCGACTCGGCGCTGATGGTCATCGACGTCGCCAAGGGCGTCGAGGAACGCACCGAGAAGCTGATGGACGTCTGCCGCCTGCGCACGACGCCGGTGATGACCTTCATCAACAAGCTCGACCGCGAGGGCAAGGAGCCGATGGAGCTGCTCGACGAGGTCGAGGAAACGCTCGCCATCCGTTGCGCCCCGGTGACCTGGCCGATCGGCATGGGCAAGCGCTTCAAGGGCGTGTACCACCTCTGGAAGGAGCAGGTCCACCTGTTCTCTGCGCGCCATGACGGCGGCATCGTCGAGGGCGAGAAGATCGACGGGATCGACAATCCGCGCCTCGACGAGGTGCTGGGCGATCAGGCGGCCGAGCTGCGTGAAGAGATCGAGCTGGTGCGCGGCGCCAGTAACCCATTCGATCTTGATGCCTATCTGCGCGGCGATCTGACGCCCGTGTTCTTCGGTTCGGCGATCAACAACTTCGGTATCCAGGAGCTGCTCGACGAGTTCGTGGAGTACGCACCGCCGCCGCAGGCGCACGAGGCGACCACGCGCACCGTGGAGCCGACGGAATCGAAATTCTCCGGCTTCGTGTTCAAGATCCAGGCGAACATGGATCCCCAGCACCGTGACCGGATCGCCTTCGTCCGGGTCTGCTCGGGGCGCTTCGCCAAGGGCATGAAGGTGCATAACGTCCGTGCCGGCAAGGACACGAAGATCGCCCAGGCGCTGACCTTCATGGCGGCCGAACGCGGGCAGACCGAAGAGGCATTCCCGGGCGACGTGATCGGCGTGCCCAACCACGGCACCATCCGCATCGGCGATACCTTTACCGAGGGCGAGCGTTTCGCCTTCACCGGCATCCCCAACTTCGCGCCGGAGCTGTTCCGCCGGGCCCAGCTCAAGGACCCGATGAAGATGAAGGCGCTGCAGAAGGGCCTGGAACAGCTCTGCGAGGAGGGGGCCACCCAGCTGTTCCGCCCGACCGGCAACAACGACCTGATCCTGGGTGCTGTCGGTACGCTCCAGTTCGACGTGGTGGCCCAGCGTCTGCGTGACGAGTACCGGGTCGACTGCATGTTCGAGGGGATCGGTGTGCAGACCTGCCGCTGGCTCTACGGCGACGAGCGGCAACTGCGGCAGCTGCGCGACAAATCGCCACTGAACGTCGCCGAGGACCACGCCGGCGAATGGGTCTACCTGGCGCCGACCCGGGTCAATCTGCAGATGACCGAAGAACGCTGGCCCGACATCGAGTTCCGCGCGACGCGCGAGCAGGGCGGCCTGCCGGCGTGAGGGGTGGGCCCACATGGCCCACCCGCCGGGTGTCACGGATCGCCGCCCTGATCGGGCTGCTGTCCTGGCCCGTGTTTGCGGTATCGGCTCCGCCACCCGATATGGATGAGCGCATGCGCGCCTGCACGGCCTGCCACAAGTCCACGGGGATCCGGATCGACGAGGGCTACGTCCCGCGCATCGAAGGCAAGCCGGCCGGCTATCTGTTCAACCAGCTGGTCCATTTCCGCGAACATCGGCGTACCAACGCGACCATGAATCACCTGGTCGAGTGGATGTCGGATGACTACATGGCGGCGATTGCCGACTGGTTCGGGGACCAACAGCCGCCGTATCCCGATCCGGCCGCACCACCGGAGCGCGAGGTCCTGCGCGAGCGCGGTGAGCAACTGGTGCGCGCGGGCGATCCGGAGCGCGATATCCCCGCGTGCCAGGCCTGCCACGGCGAGCGCCTGGCGGGCGTGCGGCCCGATATACCCGGCCTGATCGGCCTGCCGGAGCACTACATCGCCGGGCAGCTCGGCGCCTGGCGGGTCGGCCATCGGCAGGCCTCGGAGCCCGACTGCATGGCGACGATTGTCGAGCGCCTGGACGAGCGCGATGTCGAGGCGGTCGCCGCCTGGCTCGCATCGCGTCCGCTGCCCGCTGACACCCGGCCCGCCACCGGACCCGCCAGGGATCTGCCCATGCGCTGTGGCAGCGTCGAGCGGCCGGGATCATGAGCCGCGCCATCCGCGTGTGGATCGTCCCGGCCGTATTGCTGGCCGGTGCCCTGACCGTCACGGCCGTGATGACGACCGGCGGCGGGGAACGCCCCGCCGGCGTGGACAAGCGCGCGGATCCGGCAAGCGCCGAGCGGGTAGAGCGCGGCCGGTACCTCGCGCGCGTCGGCAACTGCACCGGCTGCCACACCGAACCCGGCGGCGAACCGCTCGCGGGCGGGCTCGCGCTGGAGACCGACTTCGGCACCTTCCGCACGCCCAACATCACGCCGGATGGCAGCACGGGGATCGGCGACTGGTCCCGCGAGCAGTTCCGGGACGCCATGCTGCGCGGACAGCGCGCCGACGGCGCGCCGCTGTACCCGGCCTGTCCCTATCCGAGTTTCACGCACACCCGGGTCGAGGACATCGATGCCATTCACGCCTGGATCCAGTCGATCGATCCCGTTACGCATGAGACGCGCGACCATGATCTCGATTTCCCGTACGGCATTCGCGGTCTGGTGAATGTCTGGCAATGGGCGTTTTTCCAGCCGGCCAGCCTGGACAACGCAGGCGATCGGGATGAGCAGTGGCACCGGGGGCGCTATCTGGTGGAGGGCCTCGGCCACTGCAGCGAGTGCCACCGGGATCGCGGCACCTTCGGTGCGGTGCGCGAGGCGGTCGACGCCCCGGGCGGCATGATCCATGGCTGGTATGCCCCCTCGCTCAACAGCCCCGACGAGGCCGGTCTCCAGCAGTGGTCCACCGCCGAAGCCGCCGACTTCCTGCGCAGCGGCAAGGGCAATGATTCGGCCATGGTCGGTCCGATGGCGGGTGTGGTGTTCGACAGTCTGCAGTACCTGCGGCCGGACGACGCCCGGGCGATGGCCGAGTATCTGCGCGCGCTGCCGACGGCCGAAATCGAGGCGTCCGGTTACCGGCCGCGGCCTTCGCCGGAAACGGTCAAGGCCATGATGGAGCGGGGCGAGAGACTGTACGGACGTGACTGCGCCGACTGCCATGGCGATGCGGGCGAGGGCGATGACGGCGTCGCCGCGCTGGCCGGCAATCGCGCCGTGACCATGGAGAACCCGGCCAATATCGTCCGCATGATCCGCCGGGGCGGTTTCCCGGCCAGCACGCCGGGCAATCCGTACCCCCACGGCATGCCACCGTTTCAGCAATATGGCGACCGCGATATCGCCTCGGTCGCGACGTATATCCGCCAGAGCTGGGGCAACGAGGCGCCGCCGGTCTCGACGATCGGACTCGCCGAATAATAGGCGGGGCGTTACGGCCTCCCCCGACGCTCCGGGGCGCCGGCATTGCCCGGCGCCCGATCGCTTCAACGGCCGAACGCCTCGTCCATTGCCGGGCAAGGTCGGCCTACGCGATGTTCATGCGTGCACGTCGCCGTAGGCGCGTCTTCGACCGGCGCCACCGCGCCGGTCGAATGCGCGCAGCCCGCCCTAAGCGCCGAATTCTCGCTTGACGCTTGACGCGCGCGTTCGCCTTCGGCGAAAACGCGCCTACGACCGACGGGCGCCGGTTCATCGGAGCGATCAGCGCCCGCACGGCGATCAAGCCGGCGGAGGGTGTATCCATCATCGCTGCGAGCGGTCACGGCAAGGTAGCCGCGCCCCGGGTCATTCGCCCGTAAACACCCCCAACCGTTTCGACAGCTTCTGGTTCTCGCTGTAGTCGATCGGAATGACCACCAGTGACGGCCCCTCGTGGTCGAGCGCGTTCTGCAGCGCGCCGCGCAGGTCGCGGGCGTTGTTCACGTATTGGCCGTGCCAGCCGAACGCCTCGGCAAGGTGGAGCCAGTCGGGATTGCCGAATTCGAGATCGGTGTGGCTGCCGAAGTGGTCGTCCTGCTTCCAGGAGATCAGGCCGTAGCCGCCGTCTTCCCAGACCAGCATGGTGATATCGGAGTCGAGCCGCTTGGCCGTCTCCATCTCCTGCACGTTCATCATGAAATCGCCATCGCCGGCGATCCCGACGATCCGGCGGCCGTCGGCAACCAGCGCGGCGCCGATGGCGCCGGGCAGGGGCATACCCATCGAACAGAAACCATTCGGGATGAGGCAGGTATTCGGCTCGTGGCAGTGGTAATGGCGCCCGAGCCACATCTTGTGCGCGCCGACCCCGGACAGGACGACGTCGTCCGGCCCGAGCACCTGGCGGACATCCCAGATCGCCTTTTGCGGGCGGATGATGCCCTCGGTGTCGTCCTCGGCGTGCTCCTCCATGTCCGCCTTCATGCGGGCCCGTGCCGCCTGCTGGACGCTGAAGTCATAGGCCGGCGCACCGTCACGCTCGAAGCGGCGGTTCAGTTGCCACAGGGCATGCGCGACGTCGCCCACCAGTTCGACGGCCGGGTGGTACTCCCGGTCGATCTCGGCCGGGTCGAAGTCGATATGGACGATGGTCTCGGTCGCGTCCGGGTTCCACAGCTGCGGTGGATACTCGACGAGGTCGTAGCCGACGGTGATGACCACATCGGCATCGCGGACCGCGTCGGCCACATGGTCCCATTGGCCGAGACCAATGGTGTACAGCGCGTAGTCCGCCTCGAAATCGACCGCGCCCTTGCCCATGAACGTGGTCGTCACCGGGATGCCGGTCTGTTCCGCGAGTCGGCGGAGCTGGTTGGAGGCGCGTTTTCGCACGGCGCCGTTGCCGGCGATGATGATCGGGGCGCGGGCGTTGCGGATCAGCTCATAGGCCTGGTCGCTGACCTTGTCGTCGACGCCGGGCCGGCGGAAGCGCCGCGGCTCCATCGGCCGGACATCCGTCTCCATCTTGGCGATGTTCTCCGCCAGCTCGATATGGACCGCGCCCGGCTTCTCGCCGCGGGCGGTACGTACCGATTTGCGCACGATCTCCGGGATGCTGTCGGGGTGGTGCACGGACTGCGCCCATTTGGTCACGGGCTCGTACATCTGCACCACGTCCATGACCTGGTGGCTTTCCTTGTGCTGGCGCGTGGTGGCGCCCTGGCCGGTCAGGACGATCAGCGGGGCATGGTCCATGTCGGCATCGGCCACGCCCGTGATCAGGTTGGTCGCGCCGGGGCCGAGGGTCCCGAGGCAGATGGCGGGGTTGCCCGTCAGCTTGCCGTAGGCCTCGGCCATGAAGGCCGCGCCCTGCTCATGCCGGGTCAGTACGAAACGGATCTGGTCGGAGTGTTTCAGGGAGTGGACGAAATCGGCGTTTTCCTCCCCCGTGACCCCGAAGATGTATTCGATGCCCTCGCGTTCGAGGCACTGGACGAACAGATCGGATGCCTTCATGGCGGGCCCCCTGGACGTATTGATGTTCCTGCAACGGCGCGCTGCGTCGGCCACCGTGCGGTGCTGCTGGTGCCCCAACCCGTACGCGGGCCCGCCAGCAGTCCCGCCATTGTGGACAGCCGCCCGGCTGCGCGCCAGTCGGGCCCGGTTGGAGCCATCCGGTCGGCACCGACCGCCCCCCGGATCCGGTCTGGAACCGCCCGCGGTCGATCCGATCGAGCGGGGTACGGGCCGCGGGTTATGGAGCGCACTGATCAGCGCGTAAACCGCGCCATGGCGCCATTTCAGGGGGCTGATACGGGACGGTGACGGCACGGGGCAATCCCCAGGGTGGCACGTCGCAGGCGGATCGCGTGTAAACTGTGGGGCTGAAACAGGATGAACCCCCGCCCCGAGGAGCGCTGCAACGGGGTCTGTCGGCCGGCGCAACGCCGGTGTGCAGGCACCTCGCCAGGCTCGGGTCACCGGGGTCGTAACAAACGGCGCTCGTTCGACTCTCAAGAGAGGAGATCGATCCGATGAACGCAACTGTCGCTGAACAGATCCCCACCGAATCCATCATCGCCGACCCGACGCAGGCCCCCTGGGGCCGTCGCGAGATCGCCATCGCCGAGACCGAGATGCCGGGGCTGATGGCCCTGCGCGAGCGCTATGCCTCTGAGCAGCCGCTCGCCGGCTGCCGCATCGCGGGTTCGCTGCACATGACCATCCAGACCGCGGTGCTGATCG